>CAVCWN010000171.1:0-6591 GCA_963605975.1 Desulfovibrionaceae bacterium
ATGCAAAACAGCAGATTTTTTTGCTTCTTCACCTTTTGAAACTTCCTTACCTGTTACGTTTGAAAAAAGATGGATTTTTGGATCATTGAATGTAACGCCAGAAATGACTTTTTCAAATTCAGTGGCAGCGTCCTGCATAAGAGGACAGTGGAAAGGACCTGCTACCTTAAGGCGAACAGACCGGCGGGCACCAGCTTCTTTTGCAGCAGCTTCAACTTTTTCCAGAGCATCGAATGTACCGGAAACAACAGTCTGCACTTTTGAATTCATGTTTGCAGCATAAGCATCTTTTATGGAAGCAACAACTTCCTTTACCTTTTCAGGTGGCAATCCCAAAACTGCAGACATACCCGGAGCGTGACCTTCATTTTTCGAAGCAATTTCTTCACACACCCTCTGCATAATGATGCCACGCTGCCTTACAACTTTTATTACATCTTCAAAAGAAAGAACTCCTGCTGCATACAAAGCCGGAAATTCACCCAAAGAAAATCCCATTGCGGCACTTGCTTCCATGCCCTTTTCTTTTAAAACAGCCATGATTGCAATAGAAGCGCAAGTAATTGCAATTTGTGAATTGTCACTGCGGCTTAAGGTTTCCATGTCAGAATCCCACATAAGCTTTGCCATATCAAGATTAATTATTGAAGAAACATCATCAATTACTTTTTTTGCACAAGGATAAGCTTCTGCAATATCCTTCATCATGCCAGGAGCCTGTGCCCCCTGACCAGGAAATAAAAATGCATATTTTGCCATAAAGATAACCTCTTAAAAAAATAGTATGTCAATATCCAAAAGTAAAGTCAATGTAAAATTTCCTTTGACCTTTGCCACTTTATCCATTATCATAAATAGTTATGAAAGCAATTATTACTGTTGTTGGCGGAGATAAAGTTGGAATTATAGCGAAGGTTTCTGCATTCTTAGCTGAACATTCAATCAACATTGCAGATATTACCCAGACAATTCTGAGTGGAAATTTTGTCATGATGATGATGGTGGATTTTTCAGAAGCAGACATTGACATTGACCAGGCTAGAAAATCCCTTGCAAAAAAAGCTGAAGAACTGGGCGTTGAAGTGAATGTCATGAACGAAAAAGTTTTTTCTGCCATGCACAGAATTTAAAGGCGAAAAATCACCAGGATTTTTAAAGCCAAAATTAAAGGGGAGCTCTAAAAATTACAATTTTTGGAGGCTCCATAAAAGTTATTCTTCTAAAAAAGAATTGAGAGTTTTATTTTTTTACAAGGCATTTTTTAAGTTTTAACAAAAAGTTGCTATGAAAAAAGTTCTTAAGGATATTTTTTTGGGAGAATAGAATGGAATTATTCATTTCTTACGTTGTTATTTTTACAATTACCACATTGATTGGGGTGCCACTTTTATCTGCAACACAATTTATTTTTATTCACAATAAAACTTTTGCAGAATGGGCTCCAACTTTTGGAACAACATTTTTATTCATCTTACTTTTGATTTTTTTAATTTCACTTTTTGCATTTTTTGCACTCAGGCCAGCCTTGCCTATTGCTGAAAAGGCAAAAAAAGAAAATCTTTCAAGGGAAGAAAAATTACTTTTTGCAAAAACTTTTTCTAATCTGGAAATAGTTACCTTTTTTATTATTTTTGCAGGATATTTTATTGGAAACGTAAGTCTCTTTTTTATAAAGGCAGGCAGGGGTGACTTTTCTTTAGGAAACACCCAGCTTGAAAAAACTACAATGGTTATTGTAGTTCTTATTCAGTGCCTGGCATACGCTTTAATGGCAATCAACTACAGCATCAACTGCTACAGTGCCTATGTTGTCAAATACATTGAAAGATTAAAAATTAATGATCTGGAAGGAATGAAAGTTAAAAACTTCACTTTGACTTTGGGCAAGGGCATTCTTTATTCTTCATTCTTTTTTGGATGGAATATTTTTCTTGCGGCTTACCAGGCAACAGTTTACGGTTCAAAGGGACTGCCTACATTTTTACACACAATCGGAGTTGTAACGGTTTTACTTTTGCTTTACGTACTTCCCTGCCTTTGGATTATACTTTTGAATTTTAGAAAAAGACTTCAGGCTGCAACAAAAACAATTAAAAGTATTCACGAAAATGGTGACTTGTCTGAAAAAATAAATATTTCTGGTTTTGATCAGTTTGGTGAAAATCAAAGTGAAATCAACAAAATGATTGAAAGTTTAAGAATGACAATTTCTAACATCCGAAATCAATCTTCAAATGTAAGCAACAATGCCCGCACTCTTTTAAACACATCTGAAAATTCTGCGGCTGGCGTAAATCAAATTATTGTAACATTAAAAGAAGTCGCAAAAATGACAGACAAGCGTGACAGTTTGCTTTCGGAAACTCAAGTCAATATTGAAAATCTTACGGAAGATGCAAAAAGAATTTCTAACCTCTTTGCAGAACAAACTGCTGAAACCGAAAAAAATGCTGCTTCAATTACAGAGATGGTTGCAAACATCAATTCAATTGGAGACATGGTAAAGAAGCAAAAAGATCTGGCTGTAAATTTGGCCCAGCTGTCTGAAAACGGAAACCAGGAAGTGTCTGGCACATTGCAGCTTATTTACGAAATAACTGAAAAATCAAAACAGATGATGGAAGTTACAACAGTTATTGAAAGCGTTGCAGAGCAGACAAACCTTCTGGCTATGAATGCGGCAATTGAAGCGGCACACGCTGGTGAAAGCGGAAAGGGATTTGCCGTTGTTGCTGACGAAATTCGAAAACTTGCTGAATCAACTTCTGAATCAACACAAAACATTAAAAATATGATCAGTCAGCTGGCTGAATCAATTTCCGGCAGTTCTGAAAAAATTAATTCTACATCAAAAGCTTTCGACGAAATGAATACTTCTATTCAAACGCAGCTGGAACTGGTAGAAACAATTTCTAATGCAGCAGAAGAACAGTCTGTGGGAGCCCAGGAAACTCTTACTGCAACAAATGAAATTTCAAACCAAATAGGTGAAATAAATTCTTTGATTAACAAGCAGGCGGATTACACGGCTTCCATTGACCAGGGAATTAAAGATGTTGTTGTTTTGTCTGAACAGGTAAACGAAGCATTAAAGGAATCTGAAAATTTGATTGTTGATTTTTCTAAATCAGTTGAACAAAACAAAGACAATGCTTTGGAAAACGAAAGCAACATAAACGGGGTAAATACGGAACTGAATAAATTTGTGTTGTAAGGTGGACTTTGGGAAAGGAGAGCATCTTTTGGAAAGCAGCTGCATCTTTTGGAAAGAAACGCGTCTTTCGGAAAGCAGCTGCATCTTTTGGAAAGAAATGCATCTTTCGTAAAGCAGCTGCATCTTTTGGAAAGCAGCTGCGTCTTTCGTAAAGCAGCTGTGTCTTTCGGAAAGCAGCATGTCTTTCGGAAAGCAGCTGCCCCTAAAAAAACATTCACAAATTTTCTAAAGCGCACACAAATAAAAAAAGTGGTCACAGTCTGACCACTTTTTTTTTTACATTTAAAATTTTAACGAACCAATTGTTTCGCCTTCCTGGTCATCAGACTTTTTATTTTTTTCTTCAAAAGAGTCTGCTTTTTTTGAAGACCGTCTTTCTTTAGGCACAGACAAAAAACCAAAAAGGCTTGCTGCAATGCCTGAAGCTATGGCAATAAAAGTTGGAATGTTCGACTGGAAAAATTTTATAAAATTATTTCCTTCAATCAAAGAAGAATTATTTTCAAAAGCGCATGCCATAGAATATGCGGTGTAAAGTATGAAAATCAAAATCCATGAAATCTGAATATTTTTTTTGCTAATCATTTTTACGGCTGACAAAAAAATCATTAAAAAAATTATAGGGTAAGCACCAGAAGAATTCACAGGGCAAAAAATTAAAATCACGCCGGAAAGAAGTGAAGAAAGAAAAATCATCAGGCCCAAAATAAAAGAACCATATTCTTCTTCAAGACTTTTTCCCAGTAAAAGAAAAAATGTTGAATTGATTAAAAGGGCTGACCATGACTGCACCCCAAAGACGTGCAAAATAATTCTTATGTAACTTAAAGGGTTTGAAGCAGAAAAGGCCTTGTCTGAAAGAGTGCCGTAAGACGTAAGAAGAGAAGCAGAAAGTTTTCCCTTCAAAATTAAAAAATCCAGGAAAAATAAAATTGCTGCTAAAATTGTTAAAGTGAGTGTGAGCTGTGAATCATATAACACGCGAATCTTTTTCTTTGCCATAATTTTTTCCTTCATACGATAATTTTAAAAACTACTGTTTTTTAAATTTCGACAAAAAAAAAATTTAGTAAAGGAAAAATTTTAAGGGCAGCTCTAAAAATCAAAGTTGTTTCTAAAAAGTACTTTTTTAACGGTCACCAGAATTTAAAAAAGTTTTTAAAGATATAAAAAATCAATTTGAGAATAAGGCAAAGTGGTATATAATTTTTTTACAGGGATAAATATGCAAGGACAAGTTAAAACTTTTGGTGTACTGACTTCTGGAGGTGACGCTCCCGGACTGAACGCTGCAATCAGGGCGGTGTGCCGTACTGCAATCAATAAGTATGGAATGAAGGCGATTGGAATTAAAAACGGATACCGCGGTTTAATCAAAGGGGACCTTTTTGAAATTACGAATGACATGCTTGTGGGCATTTTGACTGAAGGCGGAACGATGCTGGGAACTTCCAGAGAAAAACCTTTTAAAAAACCGCAGGTGGATGCAAAAACAGGTCTTTTACCAATCGAAGCAATAAAAGAAAATTACAAAAAATGGAATTTGGATGCCCTGGTTTGCATTGGCGGTAACGGAACAAATACCACTGCTGCCCTGCTCCAGAGGGCGGGATTAAATGTTGTGGGGCTGCCAAAAACTATTGACAATGACATTGTTCAAACTGACATGTCTTTTGGCTTTCACACAGCCCTTGATGTTGCAACAGATGCCATAGACCGCATTCACACGACTGCACATTCACATTCACGCATTATGATTATTGAAGTGATGGGGCACAAGGCCGGCTGGCTGGCTCTTTATTCCGGCATTGCTGGAGGCGGAGATGTAATTTTGATTCCTGAAATTCCTTATGACATAAATTCTGTTGCAAAAAAAGTGATTGAAAGAAAAAATCTGGGGAAAAATTTTTCCATTGTTGTTGTGGCTGAAGGAGCAATGAATCTGGAAGAAGCAAAAATGGAAAAGAAAGAATTTAAAGCGCAAAGAAAAGCAATGCCTTATTCAATTGCCTACCGTGTTGCCCACGAACTGGAAAAGGCAACAGGTCTTGAAAGCCGTGTTACAGTTTTGGGCTACCTGCAGCGGGGTGGAACTCCTAGTGCCAGCGACAGGATTCTTGCAACACAAGTGGGATGTGCCGCAGCAGAATTTTTACATCGTGGGGAATTTGGAAAACTTGTTGCCATTCAAAATGGAAAGATAGTTGGCATTCCCCTTGAAGAAATTGCGGGCCAGGTAAAAAATATTGAACTGACAAATCCACTAATTGGACACGCAAGAAGTCTGGGCATTTCTTTTGGAGATTAAAGGGTATATCTAAAAAATCCGTCTGATTTTTTTTGGATTTTTTTGAAATGTTTTTTTTATTTTGCAGGAAGGGCTATGAATAATTTTAAATGCAAATTTTGTAAAAACTGTAACGGCAGGGGCTGCATTGGACAGCTGCCAGGAATGGGAGGAGTTTTTAATAATGAAAATTTTATTTTAAACTGCGATGGCTGGAAAAAATATCACCAGGAAAAAAATTATTGCAAAGAGACAAAAATAATTCTTGCGCCAATGACGGGGGCTGTAGAAAATGTGGGATATGAAGATGAAAAAAAATTTTACTTTGATTTATTTTCTGCAATTTCTAAAACAAAAATAGAACTTTCTGTGGGTGACGGCTGCCCTGACGAAAAACTTCTTTACGGTCTTGAAGCGGCAAAAGCGACTGGCAAAAAAGCGAATGTCTTTTTAAAACCTTACCCGGACAAAAAATTGTATGAAAGAATTGAATGGGCCCTGGAAGAAAGCCAGGCCCTTGGAATTGATACAGATGCCTATAACATTGTAACCATGAGAAATCTGGTGCACTTGGAAAGAAAAAATTCCTTGCAGTTAAAAGAAATAAAAAAATATCTTAACGCTAAGGGTCTGCCTTTTATTATAAAAGGAATTTTTACCGACTGGGATTTTGAAATTGTAGAAGAAGTTTTACCTGACGCATTGGTTCTTTCAAATCATGGGGGCAGGATTGAAACTGACAGGGGAAGCAGCGCAGACCTTTTAAAAAACAAAATTGAATTTTTAAAAAAACATTCGGGCCAGGTTTGGGTAGACGGCGGCATAAGAAGCAAGGCTGATGTAAACGCAGCAGCTTTTTTGGGTGCAGATTCTGTGATGGTTGGTCGCCCGGCTGTGACTGCCCTTTGTGCTTCTGGCGAAAAGGGCATTTTGGAATGGGCAGAAAGTTTGACTTCGTAAAGATTTAAAATCTAAAAAACTTCTGTGGAAAATCACTATTATTTTGGGAGTTTCTAAAAATTGCAATTTTTAGAAACAACTTTGAAAAAGCGACATTTTAAGTCTTTGTATTTCAAAGACTTAAAATTCG
>CAVCWN010000172.1:0-14016 GCA_963605975.1 Desulfovibrionaceae bacterium
GCCCAACGAAGTTTCGAGGTAACATCCAACGAAGTTTCAAGGTAACATCCAACGAAGTTTCAAGGTAACATCCAACGAAGTTTCAAGGTAACGCCCAAATAAATAAAGACTTCTACAAACACATTGTTTTTTATTTGTTTTAGTCGTATTTTGCCGCTATATTTAATAGTAAGGAAAGAATATTATGAGTTTAAGAATTGAACAGGGTGATATTACAAAATACGATGTTGATGCAATTGTAAATGCTGCAAACTCTTCTCTTTTAGGTGGTGGCGGAGTAGATGGAGCAATTCACATGGCAGCAGGTCCAGAACTTCTTGATGAGTGCCGGACTTTGCACGGTTGCAAAACTGGAGAGGCGAAGATTACAAGGGGCTATAATCTTAAAGCACGGCATGTAATTCATACTGTAGGGCCTGTATATTATGAAAATTCTCAGGAAGAAAGCAGAAATCTACTATGTAGTTGCTACAAGAATTCACTTGCAGTTGCACTTTTGAATGGATGCAAAAGCATAGCTTTTCCTCTTATCAGTGCAGGCATATACGGCTATCCAAAAGGCCAAGCTTTGAAAGTTGCGGTAGATGTTATTCAGGAATATGGGAAAGATATGGATGCTGTGATTGTTCTTTTTGACAGAGAAGCATGGGCAATTGCTCAGAAAAATTATCCAGAGTTAGTTAGGTGAAAATGTATAAGGTGATTTTTTAGAGATGCCCAGGAAATGATTGTATCTTCCCGAAAAAATCTCCTATTGGCCCAGGCTTCAGAATCTGTCTGCAAAAAAAGTAAGCTTTTGTTTAATTGATGTTGTGGAAAGGTGCCGAAGACTAACGACTTCAGCACCTTTTTAGGCAGCCCCCTAATGAAAATTAGAATTTAAGTGTAGCTCCAAATGTCATGTTTGTGAAGAAAATTTTGCCTATGTTTGCCCATAAGTCTGTGCCTGCATAATTCCACCTAAGTCCATCGAACTGACTTAAGATGTTATAACTTGCGTCAACAGTAACGTGTTGTCCGATATTAACAGCAAATCCTGAAACAAACTTGATAGTAGAAGATGCGCCGTTTGAGTTCATGGTAAAGGTTTTATCAAAAGTTTCACTTTGAACTGTTCCATCGGAATCCCTGGCTGTTATGTGATCAACAGACCATGAAAGAGCTGGCAGGTCAAAAGAAGTTCCTACATTGAACACTACAGGTTTTGCAATCTGGAACTGTGCACCTATATCAATTTGCGGAACAATTGCAAACATGTTGGTAACAGTCTGTGACGATGTATATTCTTTTACGCCATTTTCTGTAACGTACTTTGCATCAGCCTTTGTAAAGTATTGCATATAGAAAGAGCCTTTTGCACCAAACTTGAACCTATCGTTTTCATATTTTGTAATCCATGCAGGTACAAGTTCGAAATTGTGCTGATAGGCACCAGTACGTGACTCTAGAGGGTTAGTTTTAGTTTCTGGGATAATTCCTAACTCAGCTATAAAATCTAATTTTACGGTATTTGTAAAATTTTCACCTGAGAAAATTTGCCAACTAGTGTTAGAACCGATATTAAGTGAATATACACTAGTAAGAAGTTCTGTTGATACTGTTGCATCTCCTGAAATTGAAGATATGTATCTATGATCAATATTTGGGGCATATTCGATTGCAATAGACTGGCTGAAAGGTTTGCCTGCAAGATTTGTACTGATTCCATATTGAAGGCCAGCTGTAAAAGCATAGTCATCAGTTTTTGTTATAGAACCTGTAGAAGTTGTAGTTTCAGAAGATTCTCCTGATGCTGAAGAAGTTACAGATGGTGAAAAATAAGCTTTGATTGCCATGTTAGAAAAACCAAAGAGCAAACCAAAATTGTATTTGTTGAATTGAAAGTTAGAAGAAGTGGTGCCATCTGATTCCTTATTGCTTGATTCAAATTCATCAAACTCACCGCCAAAATATGCACTGGCATAGAAGTTTTTGAACTGTTTTGCAAGACCAATGCCTTCAGAATCAGCCATTAAAAATAAGTTGTCAACTTGAACAGATGACCAGCCTGTAACGTCCATAAAGTTGTCGATATCAGTACCAAATAATCCGGAAGTAGAATCTGCAGTTTTCGATGTCTGTGCAAAAACTGCTCCAGAGAATGCTGCTGCACAAGTGAGTGCAACAAAAAGTTTTTTTAACGTTTTCATAAAAACTCCTCTTTTAATAAGAATATACTCGTAATTTTAATAGTAGGGGGGGGGTATGTCAATATTGGAAAATTTAAGAAAAGGACCTTAATAAAGTTACTGTCAAAAATTGCAATTTTTAGGGCTTACCTTTATTCTATTAGCCTGGAAGAAAATTTATAAAACAAAATTTGATTTAGAAATTCCTGTAATTACATTTAAGGACTTTGGATAATGGATTACGAAAACAGTTATTTAACAGAGCAAATTATTGCTTACATTGGAAATAAAAGAAAGCTTTTAAAATTGATTTATAAGGCAATTGAATCGACTGGAATAGAAATAAGACCGGGTATAAAATTTTTTGATGTTTTTGCGGGGAGTGGTGTTGTTTCGCGTTTTGCAAAAATGTTGAATTTTGAAGTTTTTACAAATGACTGGGAATGTTATTCAAAGATTATAAATTCTGCATATCTTGCTACAAACAAAAGTGAAATAAAAAGTCTGTTTGGTTCCGAGGAAAAGTTTGATAAATTAATTGAAAAAATAAATAATCTGTCCCAGCCAAAAGAAAACGAACTCTACATTGCAAAATATTACGCGCCAAAAGAAAGTGACGTTTCTAAAGTTGACTATAAAAAAGAAAGACTTTTTTACACTCGGGAAAATGCTTTGGCGATTGATAAAATTCGTAACTATATAGAAGAAAATTATCCAGGCGATTCAGATTCAGAAAAAATAAAAATCCGCAATTTGCTGATTGCTTCCCTTATTTACGAAGCGGCAACTCATACAAATACATCCGGTGTTTTTAAAGCTTGCCACAAGGAATTTGGGGGGCACGGAAAAGATGCACTAAAAAGAATTTTGACGCCAATCGAACTGCATCGCCCAGTTTTAATTGATTCTGATTTTGCCTGTCATGTTTTCCAGGAAGATGCCAATAAAATCGCAGGGGAGCTGAAAGGCCTTGATATTGCCTATTTAGATCCGCCGTACAATCAGCACCAGTATGGAAGTAATTATCACATGCTGAACACTATTGCAAAGTGGGATAAAATTCCTGTTCCGCTGGAAATAAATTCAAAAGGGGAGCTAAAAGAAAAAGCTGGAATAAGGCACGACTGGGTAAATACAAAGTCCCCTTATTGTTATAGAAACGAAGCTGAAAAGGCTTTTGAAGATTTGATAAAAAAAATCGATGCTCATTTTATTTTAATCAGTTACAGCACGGATGGAATTATTCCTTTTGATAAAATGCGTGACATCTGTATGGCAAAGGGAAAAACTACAATCGTTACAAATGAATATACAACCTACCGAGGCGGAAAGCAAAGTAATCAAAGAAAAAATACAAATGTTGAATTTATTTTGTGCATAGACACAAAGCAAAAATCGCAAAGTGAAGATTTGAATGATATTAATTTGATTGTTGCGCAAAAAAAGTTAGCCTTAACTTTTAAGCAAAAGTTTTGTAAGGAAAAATTGTTAAAAGCGAACTTGATAAATGATGATAAAATTTCCTTTATGCTGAAAGGAAAAAGAATCGTAATAAAATCTGACAATTTTTTTACGGTAGAACCTCCTGACAATTTAAAAACGTTTACAAGTGATGAAATGTTAGAATTAAGTTCACTTTTAGATTCCTGTGCTTGTTCCACAAAAGACGAAGAAATTACGGAATTAATCCGCATAGTAAAAGAGAATAAAAACGACTGCCTGCGTTTTATGAAACTTTTGCCTTATACTTTAAAAAAACTTGCAAGCAAAAAAAATAAAAGTATTTTTGAACAAAAATTAAAAGAAATATATTCTTTGAAGGCTGACTTCCCTGTGGAATTTAAAAAGGTAGAAGGAAAAATAAAAGAAGTTGAAGGGCAGGCTATGGTTAGGTTTTCAAGTTGAGTGTTTTGATTTTTGATATTTGTAAGTGAAATTTAGTGAACTGTAAGGCTACAAAGTTTTTTTAAGATTTTCTTTAACGTAATGTTTTTGAAGTGAACTGGTGTGCCCCCCTTTATAAAATTTCTTCGACTTTTTGTAAAACTAGGCGGTCGGCGGGGAGCCAGTCGACGGTGTGGAGGCTTTCTTTGGTTAGCCATTTGGCGGCTTCGTGTTCTAGGAGTGTGGGCTGGCCGGAGAGGATTGTGCATAAAATGCAGTGCATGGTGATGTGGAAAGTGGGGTAGTCGTAATCGACTGTGGCGAGGATTTTTTGTGCCTGTACGCTTATGTTTAATTCTTCGCAGATTTCGCGGACTATGCAGTCCTGGGGGCTTTCGTTTTTTTCCAGTTTGCCGCCTGGGAATTCCCAGCCTCCTTTAAAATCGCCATAGCCTCTTTGTGTGGCAAAAACTTCTTTTTTGTTTGTCTGGGGATTCTGGCGGATTATAATTGCTGCGCTGACTTCTATGCTTTTCATTCTGGACCTCGCCTTATTATATTGAGGGGCGGTGAAAATTGCAATTTTTTGTGGGTACCTCCTGGTCTTTATTATGACGGATGGAATTTTTGCCCTTATACTTTTTGGAAATGCGTGTTATATTTTGAGTGTAGAAGGTGCGCCTCTTTTTTTAGATTTTTTTATGCAGGTTAACTGGCACTAGTCGGACTGGAGCAGGCCCGAAGGGATTATTTTTGCAGGGCAAAAATAACGGAGCGTAAGCGGAGCTGCGCAAGGCCTTTAGGAATGGCGCTTTCTTCAAAAAAAAGAAAAAGGAAATATCATAATATAATTTTGTCGAAGGAGTTTTTTATGGACTATTCTGCTGCGAATGTAGACCTCTGGAATTCGATGATTCAAGTGGGAATTATTTCGGTTCTGGTGCTGTTTTGTAATGTGGTTCGCCTTAAGGTGCCTTTTGTAAAAAAGTCTCTTATGCCTACTGCGGTTATTGCCGGTTTCATTTTGCTGGGGCTGAAGTATATTGATGCCCTGCACATTGATGTTATGTTTTTGGAAAAGCTGACTTACCACAGTCTGGGTATTGGTTTTATTGCTTTGGCTTTGCGTGTGGATAGGGCTTCTTCTACAAGCCGTTCGTCTTTTTCGCTGGCGGTAAAGTCCGGGGCTACAATTGTGAGCACTTATGTAGTTCAGGCGATTGTTGGTCTTTTGGTTACGATTGCCCTTGCCTTTACTTTGATGCCGGATATTTTTAAATCTGCTGGTCTTTTGCTGCCGATGGGGTATGGTCAGGGGCCAGGGCAAGGAAACAATATTGGTACGGCTTACGAAAATCTGGGTTTTAAAGGCGGTCGTTCTTTTGGGTTGGCGATTGCGGCTACTGGTTACCTGGTGGCTTGTATTGTTGGTGTGATTTATTTGAACTGGGGTGCCAAAAAGGGGCGCTTTAAAAAAGTTGGCGCCAGTGAGGCGGAAGAAAAAAAATCTGTGACGATTACGGATTTTCTGGATGAAAAGGAGCTGCCTGTTTCACATTCCATTGATCGTTTTACAATTCAAATTGCGCTGATTTTTGTGGTTTACCTTTTGACTTACCTTTTTTTGTGGGGAATAACTACTCTTTTTAAAAATTATGCTCCTGCCTTGGACAATCTGGCTTCTGCCATGCTTTGGGGATTTAATTTTATTTTTGGAACCCTTTTTGCCCACCTGGTAAAATTTATTTGCCGTAGTGCCAAAAAGTTGAACTGGATGAATCACCAGTACCAGAATAATTATCTTTTGAACAGAATTTCGGGTTTTGCTTTTGATATTATGATTATCTGTGGAATTGGAACTATCTTTTTTGAAGACCTTAGGGGACTTTATTTGCCTTTTACTTTGATGGCTGTGATTGGCGGGGTGGTTACTTTCTTCCATTTGAAAATCCTTTGTAATAGAATTTATCCTGGTTACGAAGAAGAAGGATTTTTGTCTATGTTCGGCATGCTGACTGGTACTATTAGTTCTGGCATTCTTTTGGTGCGCGAAATTGATCCGAAATTTGAAACGCCTGCTGCTAACAATCTTGTGAGCGGTTCAAGTACGGCGGTGATTTTTGGTGTGCCGGTTGTTTTGCTGGTGGGCATGTCTCCTAAGTCTGATTTGATGACTTATATTGTTTTGGGAATTTGTCTGGTTTATTACGCTTTCCTGATGTTTGTGGCTTTGTTTAAGAGGAAGAAAAAGGTGGCGGATTAGGAAATGAGGGGGCTTTTGTGAAGGGGAGTGTTTTTGGACAGATGCTGCTTTCGTAAACAAGTGGCAGTTTTGTGAACAGGTGCTGTTTTCGTAAACAGTTGCTGCTTTTGTGAACAGGTGCTGCTTTCGTAAACAGCTGCCCCTTTTGAAAACAGCATCCTTTTTGTAAAAGCCACCCTTTGACAAATCCCAAAGAATTCACTATCTTATAAAACAACAGAGCGGGAAGACAAAGGCGTTACTCAATCACCGGTATCTTCCCTTTTTTGTTTTAAAAGGAGTTTCTAAAGATTGCAATTTTTAGAGGCGACTTTGAAATTTTATTTTTAGGAGTAGGAAGATGAAAAAGATTTCAGCTATTCTTTTGGTAGCAGCAGGTTTTGCTATTGCTTTCACAGGATGCAGCAAAAAGTCAGAAAAGGCTGCTTCTGCAACAGGAAAAAAATGGATTGTTGCAACAGACACAGTATTCAGACCATTTGAATACACAAACGAAAAGAATGAATTCGTAGGGATTGATGTTGACCTTCTTGCAGCAATTGCAGAAGACCAGGGTTTTGATTATGAACTTCAGTCTTTGGGTTGGGATGCAGGAGTTGCAGCTGTTCAGGTAGGACAGGCAGATGCTCTTATTGCAGGTGCTACAATCAAGCAGGAAAGAATTGATTCCGGCTGGATTTTCTCTGACGGTTATTACAATGCAACACAGACTTTTGTAGTTGCAGCAGATTCTGATGTTGCTTCATACGAAGATTTGCGCGGTAAAAATGTTGCTGTTAAAAATGGAACTGCTGGTGCAGATTTTGCAAACAGCCTTAAAGATCAGTATGGATTTACTGTAACTGTTTTTGAAGATTCACCAACAATGTACCAGGATGTTCTTCTTGGAAACTCTGTTGCATGCTGTGAAGATACACCAATTATGGCAGACAACATTAAGACTGCAGGTCTTGCCCTTAAGATTCCAGAAGGAATGGAAAGTGAAGGTGCTCCTTACGGTTTTGCAATTATGAATCCTGTAAACCAGGAACTTCTTGACCTCTTCAATGCTGGTCTTGCAAACATTAAGGCAAATGGAAAGTACGACGAAATTATCGCAAAGTACCTTAAATAGAATTGTATTTAACTAAAAAGAAGGCAGTTGGGCGAAGGCTTGGCTGCTTTTTTATTTTAAAAATATTTTTTAAAAAAGTTTTTCTGCTTGAAAGGCCCACTAGTCGGATTGCAGCGTGCTGCCCAAAAGTTGCTTTTGCTTTTTTTAGGATTTTTATGCTTGCCTGAAAAAGAAAATCTGGCAGCAGCGGAAAGCCGTTTTTAAATGCGGCATCTCCAAAAAATTATTTTTATTCAATACTTTTATAAAAGGCCGGCACATGGTAAAATGGACAGAGTTTTTTGCAAGGAGCCTTGAATGATTTCTATTCTTCAGACTTATTTTTTTATGCTTTTACGGTCATTGGGATACACGCTGGTGCTTACGCTACTGGCGCTTGTGTTTGCAATGGTTATTGGTTTGATTTTTGCCCTTTGTAATGTCAGCCGACTGAAATTTTTGAATGTCATTGGTACGGTTTATGTTGACGCAATTCGTGGCGTGCCGCTGATTGTTTTGGCTTACTTTATTTATTTTGGATTTCCACAATTTATGCGGGTGATTGGTGTTAATAATTTTCGCTTGCCGGCTTTGCAGGCGGGTACGATTGCTCTGGCCATGAACTGCGGGGCTTATATGGCAGAAATTTTCCGTGCGGGAATTCAGTCAATTGATAAGGGGCAGATGGAGGCGGCCAGGTCTTTGGGCTTGCCTTATGGAAAAAGTATGAAGACTGTAATTTTACCTCAGGCTTTTAAGGTGATGATTCCTTCCATTATTAACCAGTTTATTATTACGTTAAAAGATACTTCTATTCTTTCTGTGATTGGATACCCTGAACTTACAAATATGGGTAAAACTATTTCGGGCAATACTTTTAGAAGTTTGGAAACTTGGGCGATTGTAGGTATTTTCTACATGGTTGTAATTGTGACTCTTAGCAGGGTGGCAAAGATGATAGAAAGGAGACTGAAGAAAGATGAGCAGTGCTAAAAATGGGGAACAGGAAAATCTTGAAGTTGAAAAGGCTCCTCTTGCTTCAGATGTAAAAATCCATGTTGAAAATTTGAGAAAGTCTTTTGGTAAGCTGGAAGTTTTAAAAGATATTAATCTGGATATTAAAGAGGGGGAAGTGCTTGTTGTGATTGGGCCTTCTGGTTCGGGTAAGTCTACTTTCCTTCGCTGTTTAAATCGCCTGGAATCGATTACTCATGGAAAGGTGATAATTAACGGGCAGGATATTAGCAATAAGCATATTGATATCAACAAGGCCAGGGAAAATATTGGAATGGTTTTTCAGCATTTTAATCTTTTTCCAAATATGTCTACTATTGAAAATATTATGCTTGCTCCGGTTCAATTGAAGAAGATGACAAAGGAAGAGGCTAGGGAAAAGGCTTTGTCTCTTTTAAAGAGGGTTGGGCTGGAAGATAAGGCTGAAACTTATCCCCAGCAGCTTTCTGGCGGACAAAAACAGCGTGTGGCAATTGCACGGGCTTTGGCTATGAATCCGGACATTATGCTTTTTGATGAACCGACTTCTGCCCTTGACCCTGAAATGGTAGGTGAAGTTCTGGCGGTTATGAAGGAACTGGCTGAAGGCGGAATGACTATGGTTTGTGTTACGCATGAAATGGGTTTTGCCCGCGAAGTTGCTGACAGAATTATTTTTATGGACGGCGGTTATATTGTGGAAGAGGGCAGCCCTGAAGAAGTGCTGAAGCATCCAAAGCAGGAAAGAACAATTAGTTTCTTAAATAAAGTTTTGTGATTGCGGGAGGATTTTATGAAGAAGATTATTACTCTTAGTCGTGAATTTGGTTCTGGGGCCGGCGAAATTGGCCAAAAGGTTGCAAAGGTTTTGGGTTACGATTATGTGGATAAAGAAATTATTTTGCAAACTGCGCGTAAGTCTGGGATAGAAACTGAACGCATTATAGATTTGGATGAAAAGGTGCCGGCTCATTTTGGTTTTACCCAGAGTCTTTTTGATATGTACAATGCGCCTTTGGATGAGCGTCTTTTTAAAATCCAAAAAGATGTAATTAAAAAAATTGGTGAGCATGGAAATTGCGTGATTGTTGGCCGCTGTGCAAACAGCATTCTTCGCGAATTTGATAATTCACTGCATATTTTTTTGAGTGCGGATTCTTATTGGAAGATTAACCGTATTAAAACTCAGCTTATGCCAGAAGCAAGTGAAGCGCAAATTATTAAGCACATGAATGAAGTGGATAAGGCCCGCAGAAAATACTGCTCTTACTACACGAATGAAGATTTTGGTTCTGCTGACACTTACGATTTGTGTTTAAGAACAAGCAGCCTGGGTATAGAAAAGTGTGTTGAAATAATTTGTGATTTGAGTAAATAGTTTTTTACTTGCACAGTCTTTGTGTCACCTTGATTTTTAGTCTCTGTTTTTTTTGCAGATTCTAAAATGAATACAAGGTGACATTTTTTTTGCATTTTATTTTGACAGCCTGGTGTTTATGGCTTCGCGAATTACTATGAAGAAAAGAATTATGATTCCTCCGGCAATGCATGTGGCACTGGGGATTTCGTTTGCGAAAATTGCGACCCACACTGGATTCATCAAAGGTTCAATCATTGTGATTAATATGGCGCTTAGGGCAGAAACGGTTTTTATGCCGTAAGCGTAAAGTGCATTCGGCAGGGCCATTTGTAAAATTCCCAGCAGAATTAAAAAAATGATGGACTGCTTGTCTGGCAAGCCGTTTTTTAAAATGAATGGAATGCAAAAAATAAAAGTGATTAACTGTGCAAGGATAAATGAATTTTGAGAAGCGCCTTTAAATCCTTTTACTTTCCGAAGAAAAATTGTGCAAAGGGCGTAAGTGATTCCAGAAAGAACTGCGATTATGTTTCCCCACAAGCGTATTTTGTTAAAGTTGCCGGTTTTTTGCGAAAAAAATGAATCTGCAAAGAAAAGGAACATTCCCGCGATTACACCAAAGACGCAGAGGTAGTCAGACCATTTGTTTTTTTCGTTAAGCAGGATTGGTCCCAAAAGGATTACGTAAATTGGTGCGGTGTACTGCAAAAAAGTTGTGTTAGCAGCGGTTGTCATTTTGTTTCCAAGGCAATACAAAATCATTGTAAGTGAATAAAAAATTCCGCCCAGCCACATGCAAATTGTGGAACTTACATCTATTTTACTTTTGCAGTTCTTTTCCTGAGAATGAGGATTTTCTTTTTGCGAAAAATCATTTTGAGTGACAGGTGGTGTCACTCTAACGGTGAATTTTGGAAAACTTCTTGTGAGTAAAAGAAGTCCAAAAAAAGCGACAAAACTCCTTATGCCGGCAATGGCGAATGAGTTGGCATTTACGTATTTTAAAAAAACTCCGCCCAGGCTCCAGCAAAAAGCACATAATATGAGAGAAAGAAATCCTTTGGTATTTTTCATTCCAGATATTTTAATAATGTAATTTTTTTTAGCAAGTACTTTTTTTTAATTGTTGTCTTTTTTGTGTCAATTTTTAAGTTTTTTGATTTTGAAGGAAGTTTACAAAAAAATATTTTGTTTAAGAAAGTCGTGTCATGCAAAAGAAAAATGCGAAATCCCCTAAAAGAAAATGCTGAAAAAAAATTGCAAGACTGCTATACTTCTTTTATGAAAGATAATTTGGAATACCAGACAATTTTTTTTGATGATGACATTGTTCTTGTGAATAAAAAGAGTGGTTTTTTGACGGCCTCAGACAGGCATGACAGTGAGTCACCGCGGCTTGATTTGGCTTTGGAAAAAGAATTTGGAAAACTTTTTGCGGTGCATCGAATTGACAAGGATGCCAGTGGAATTGTTTTGTATGCAAAAAATGAAAATGCTCAGGCAGAACTTTCCAAACAATTTGATTCTGGTTCTGTAAAAAAAGTTTATCACTGTCTGGTGAACGGCCATCCTTACTGGGGCAATTTGCATGTGGATTTAAAACTTCTTGCGGATGGTGATTACAGGCACAGGACTGTGACAAATAAAAAATTTGGAAAAGTGGCAATTACTGATTTTAAAAATCTTGGTTCCTGCGGGCCTTACTCCTGGATTGAAGCCCTTCCGCAGACAGATAGAACTAATCAAATTCGCGCTCATCTTTTGGCAAACGATTTGACCATCGTTTGTGATCCGCTTTATTCCGGCAACCAAAAACCTGTCCGGCTTAGTGACATAAAAAGAAAGTACAACGGTGACACGGAAGTAGAAAGACCTTTGCTGTCCCGTCTGGCTCTGCATGCATACTCTTTGGAATTTAAGCATCCTGTAAATGGACAGCTTTTGACTTTTACGGCTCCTTACCCTAAAGATATGGAAGCTGTAAGAAAGCAGCTTGCGAAAATCTTTAAAGTGGATCCTCTGGGAACTGATAGCTAAGAAAATTGATTGTAAGATGGACTGTAAAAGGGACGGTGGCGAATGCGATTTTTGTTTTTAAAAAAAACTTTCTGGATTTTTCTCTTTTTGATTTTTTCTTTTTGCGCATTTGCAGGAGGGGCTATTTACGAAAAGGATGATGCTGAGGAAAGAGGCTTTTCTTTCGAAGAAGTGACGTTTGTTGGCGAGGTGACTGTTTACGAAAGCAGTGTTCCTAAAAAAAACAGCATCTCTTCTACTGCAGCAACTTTTGTCAGCGAGGTGCCTGTTTACGAAAGGTGTGCCTCTGAGGAAAGCAGCCTTTCTTCCACAGCAGCGACTTTTGTCACCAGACTGCCTGTTTACGAAAGCGGTGCTCCTGAAAAAAACATCATTTTTACAAACCCCATCATTCCCACCAAAATTGCTTTTTCCTTCACCTCATTTTTAACCTACCATACGGGCCTTCAAAATGAATATGTTTATGCAGAAAATTCTGAAGGAAATCTTGTAAAATTGAGTGAGCTAAACTGGGAAGAAAAAAATCTTTTCTTTTTAGGTGGCAAAGGTCAAATGAAAAGCCTGGGGAATTTTTTTCTTGATGCGTCTTTTGCAGCAGCAATTCCCTTTTACAAATGCGGGTATGTTTACGATTCAGACTGGTACAATTATTACTCCAGTGACGAAGATATTGCTTCTGTAAAAACGTGTTACAGCATAAGCGACTGCATAATTGACTATTATTTTAAAGGCAGCCTTTTTGCCGCTTATTCTTTGAGCCCGGAAACATCTTTTGATTTAAAAACCTTTGTCGGTGCAGATTTTAATTTTTCACATTTTTCTGCGGACGGACTTACTGCCTGGTATGCAAAAAAAACTTCTGGAATTTATGATTCCTGGGAAAGTGCAGATGCAAGTTACGAAGAAGGAACAGTTCTAAGTTTAAAACGTAATTCTGTTTTTACATGGCTTGGTTTTGAAAGCGTCATCCGCCCTGTAAACAAACTGTCACTTTCTTTAACTTATGCCTTTAACATTTACACTTATGTTTTTTCTTTAGACAGCCATCCTTTAAAAAATTCATATTTTCTTGACGTGATGAGCGACTTTTTTTGCGGTTACAAAATTGCTTTTGCTGCGGATTATGCTCTTACAAAAAAGCAAAAACTTTTTTTAAAGACTTCTTACGAATTTATAGAAGTAACAAAAGGTAACACCTATTTTTCAAGTAGCGACGATCTTGAAACATTCACAGATTTAACTGGCAGCTGGCCTGGAGCGTCATTTTCAAATCTCCAGGTAACATTCGCCTACCAGTTTTCATTTTAGGCTGGTCTGAAAAATTGTTTTTAGGATTCTTATTTTTTTTCTTCACCAGTTTGAACGCCATCAAGTAAGTAAATTACGTGATTACACATTTGAACAATGCGGGCATCGTGGGTAGAAAAAATAAAAGTCGTTTTTAATTCGCGATTAAGTTTTTGCATCAAATCAAGAATCTGTTCACCGTTTTTAGAATCCAGGTTTGCAGTAGGCTCGTCTGCCATAATAAGAGGAGCCTTTGTAACAAGTGCTCGGGCAATCGCCACACGCTGTCTTTGACCACCGGACAGTTCCTGAGGTTTATGTTTTTTCCAAGCAGAAAGACCAACTCTTTCAATAAGATAATCAATCCATTCTTCTTTTTGCTGGCGATTCATTCCTTTAATTTCATCATTTAAATCCTGAGTCTTATTTATATTAAGTGGCAGTTTCACATTTTCCCAAACATTCAAAACCGGAACAAGATTAAAAGTTTGAAAAATAAAACCAACATTTTTACTTCTAAGACCAGTCAGTTTTTTGTCAATAGAAAGAGGCACCTTATCACTTTCCGGCAGAGCTGCACCTTCAAAAATATCCTGTCCATTTAAAATAACTTTTCCGCTGGTGGGCAAATCAATCAGCCCCATGATGTTCAAAAGCGTGGACTTCCCAGAACCAGACGGACCTGAAATGGCAGCAAATTCTCCCTTTTCAATCGAAAACGAAACGCCCTTAACCGCCGGCACAGAAACTTTTCCCATCTGGTAATTTTTACAAACATCCTGCAACTCAATAATTTTCATAAAAATATTTTACAAATTTTATGCAAACTTCTCAACAGATGTTTTTTTTTATTTTTTTAAAGCATACCGCATGACGTTAACCGCCCTTCCGCCACTTGCTGCGCGCGGTCCTCAACCTAAAGGTTTCGGAC
>CAVCWN010000173.1:0-15105 GCA_963605975.1 Desulfovibrionaceae bacterium
GGCCTCTTTGGACAAAAGATACTTTTCGTAAAGAAGGCCTGTCGCCGGAGAGAAGCTGCTTTTACGAACAAGGCTGGTCGCCGGATAAGTGGGGCTTTTGTTTAAGAAAATGGGGCATTCGGCCAAAGGAAACTCTTGTTTAAGAAAACAGGCCTCTTTGGACAAGAGATACTTTTCGTAAAGAAGGCCTGTCGCCAAAGAATGGCTGCTTTTACGAACAATGCTGGTCGTCGGACAAGTGGCGGTTTTGTTTAAGAAAATGGGGCATTCGGCCAAAAGGAACTTTTGTTTAAGAAACCATATCTCTTTGGACAAGTGTTTTTTTTGTTTAAGAGCAAGAGGTGGGCTGTTTGGGAAAGCTTAATATTTCAGACAAGAGGAGCTTTTGTTAAAGCTGTGCTGCTTTTGGAAAGATGTGCCTGTTTCGTAAAGCAGACCGCAGTTGATTTTGTTAAAGGGGGATGGCTTTTGGAAAATGGTGGGGCTGGGACAAAATGCACTTTTCGTAAAGAGTACAGGTTGCCGGACAAAAGCTGGTTTTACGAACAGGGGTGGACGGCAGACGGAAAGTTCCTTTCGTAAAGAAAGTAGGCCAGTCTAACAAAAACACCTTTTGGAAAAAAAAGCCCCTCTCATTAAAAAAAAGGCATTTAAAAACAAAAAAGGCTCACCGTTAAGTGAACCTTTTTATTGTGAGACTGACACGATTCGAACGTGCGACCCTCACCTCCGCAGGGTGATGCTCTAATCCAGCTGAGCTACAATCTCATATTTAACTTTGAAGTTAAACATTAAACAAGCTTTTACGCTGTTTTTGTAGCGGAGGCGACAGGGGTTGAACCTGCCCGGCCCGTTAGGAACCGACGGTTTAGCAAACCGTTGTATTACCGCTCTACCACGCCTCCAAGTTCCTAAATAAAGGCTTATTTAAGACGGAGCGAGAGGGATTTGAACCCCCGATAACCTTGCGATTATGCCGGTTTTCAAGACCGGTGCATTCAGCCTCTCTGCCATCGCTCCAAAATGTAAATTGATATTACAGTCTTTCTAAAAGTCTGTCAAGGGCAAGAGTGAAAATTTATTTGATTTTTTTTGCTTTTGACTTCTTCTATGTTAAGGGAGCCTCTAAAAATTTCAAATTTTAAAGATACCCTTAATTCTCCAGCACAGGGAATTTAAAATCCACGGGTGCCGGTGCTGGAGCAATGCCGAAGGCAGTGGGGCTGTTTTGGGAAAGTTATTTTTGTAAAAAAAAAGGGATTTTCTTGGAAGATTTTTTTTTCTGTTACAGATGGGGCAAAAAAAACAGCACCACCGCGCGGAGCAAGTTGCGCAAGTGCCGTCTTTAAATGCCCTTCCCCAGAAAAGAATTTTTTTTGATACCAAATTTTTGAAAAAAAGAGTAGAATGGGCTTTATGAAAAAGGGTTTTGATAACGATAAATATTTGAAGATTCAGTCTGAGCACATTAAGGAAAGAATTTCGCAGTTTGGCGATAAGCTTTACTTGGAATTTGGCGGTAAGTTGTTTGATGACTACCATGCAAGTCGCGTTTTGCCGGGTTTTGAACCTGACAGTAAGCTGAAAATGCTGATGCAGCTGGCGGATGTGGCAGAAATTGTAATTGTAATTAGTGCGGCGGATATTGAAAAAAATAAAATCCGCGGCGATTTGGGCATTACTTATGACAAGGACGTTTTGCGTCTGCGCGATGAATTCCAAAGTCGCGGGTTGATGGTTGGCAGTGTTGTAATTACTCATTTTAGCGGCCAGGAAGCGGCAAAGGCTTTCCGCGCTAAACTGAAAAAAATGAATATCAAGGTTTACTACCACTACATTATTCCGGGTTATCCTTCAAATGTGCCTTTGATTGCAAGTGATGAAGGTTTTGGAAAGAATGACTATATAGAAACTAGTCGTCCGCTGGTTGTTGTTACGGCGCCTGGCCCTGGTTCTGGAAAGATGGCAACTTGTTTGAGTCAGTTGTACCACGAAAATAAGCGGGGAATTAAGGCTGGGTACGCAAAATATGAAACTTTCCCAATTTGGAATTTGCCTTTAAAGCATCCTGTGAACTTGGCTTATGAAGCGGCCACTGCGGATTTAAACGACGTAAATATGATTGACCCCTGGCATTTGGAAGCTTACGGAAAAACGACTGTAAATTACAACCGTGATATTGAAATTTTCCCGGTTTTGGATGCGATTTTTAAAGGCATTTACGGTACAAATCCTTATAAATCTCCGACGGACATGGGCGTTAACATGGCAGGTTATGGCATTTATGATGATGAAGTTTGCCGCGAAGCCAGTCGTCAGGAAATTATCCGCCGTTATTACAATACTCTGAACAATTATGTTGAAGGCAACGCGAGTGAATCAGAAATTCAAAAAATTGAACTTTTGATGAATCAGGAAAATATTACGACTGATTACCGAAAGGTGACTGTGGCCGCCAAAGAACGTGCCGCAAAATCTAAAGTGCCGTCTGCCGCAATTGAACTTCAAAACGGTTCCATTATTACTTCTGAAACTTCAGATTTGCTTGGAACTTGCGCCGCTTTGATTTTAAACGCTGCAAAACATTTGGCCGGAATTGACCACAAGGTAAAACTTATTCCCAAAGAGATGATTGAGCCTATTCAAAAGATGAAGGTGACTTATTTGAATGGAAAAAATCCACGACTTCACACCGATGAAGTTTTGGTTGCCCTTGCAATGCTTTCTAAGGATGATGAAAACTGTCGTAGGGCTTTAGATACTTTGCCTTTGCTTAAGGGCTGCCAGGTGCACACGACGGTAATGCTGAGTGAAGTGGATCGTAAAATCTTTAAGAAACTGGGCGTTGATTTAACTTGCGAGCCTGTCAGTAAAAAACAAAAGTCTTTGATTGGATAAGGGTCCCTGAAAACTGCAATTTTTAGAGATGTCTTTAAGTCTTTTGTAGGATGAGCGATTGTGCGGCGGATGCAGAAACAAGTGCTTTACGAATGAAGTGCTTGTTTTTTAAAGCGACCCAGCCGGCCGTATGATGAGCGACGGCTGAAAGCTGGAAAAACTTGCGAAGCCGTTTTTAGCGAAGAAGTTGAGCAGTTGTGCTGCGAAGCCTAGAGCGTTTTCTTTACGAAAGTTGTACTTCTTCCCAAAAGATGCCCAGTCGGCCGTGGAGCCAGGCTACGACCTCCTGTCGCAGTTTTTTTATCGACTGCAAAAAATTTAAATATGCAGATGAGGACCGCGCGCAGCAAGTGGCGGAAGGGCCGTTTAAAAAAAGGCGGAATGCTGCAAAAAAAATAAGAAAAACTTTTAAAAGTGCTTTATAATTTACTATATTTGAAGCGAGGTACTTATGAAAAAGAATAGTGACTTTGTAAACATTATTGTGGCGGTTTTGGTGCTGGTGCTGGGCCTGGTGTGCTTAATTGCGCCTATGCAGATTTTTTCTTTTTTGATTTTTGTGCTGGGGGCAGCGGCTATTGTTTTTGGCCTTTATGACCTTTTTAAATTGCGCCCTCTTGTGGATGATAAGCCTTACCGGATGACCATTTTGATTCGTGGTCTTTTGAGCATCCTGTTTGGAATTCTGGCTATTGTGCTGAGGGTGAAAATGGGGTCTGCGGTTGTTACGGTTTTGAAGACTATTTTTGCCGTTTATTTGATTATTTGCGCTTTTGCGGATTTTTACATTTTTGCGGAACTTAAAAAGGTTTCTTCTGCGGTGGATTTGCCGGTTTCAAGAAAATTTGCTCTTTTTAAGGGTTTGATTTCGCTACTTTTGGCAGTTCTGCTTTTTGTGATGAGCTCTGACACTTTGATCAGTTTGATTATGAGAATTGCTGGCGGTCTTTTGATGATTTCAGGCTTGATTTTTGGAATTTACGCTTTTAAGAACAGGGCTATTGTTGTGGAAGCGGATTCGGTTAAGGATGCGGAGTAGCGTCTTTTGGAGAGGGGGCTTTTTTTGTAAAAAGGACTGATGTTGCTTTCGTAAACAGGCGCTGCTTTTGGGAAGCGGTGTCTGTTTTGTAGAGTGGCACGGCTTTCGTAAATAGGTGCTACTTTTGGGAAGAAGCACTTCTTTCGTAAAGCTGCCCCCGCGACTGCTTTCGTAAATAGGTGCTGCTTTTGGCAAGAAGCATTTGTTTCGTAAAAAGGACTGATGTTGCTTTCGTAAACACGCCCCTCTTTTGGCAAGAAGCATCTCTTTCGTAAAAAGGACTGATGTTGCTTTCGTAAACACACACCGCTTTTTGGAAGAAATGCTTCTTTCGTAAACAGCGCCCTATTTTTTCTGGGGCGCTTTTTGTTTTGCGGCCATTTGTTTTTTGATGTTTGCGGCAAAGAGGGCGTTCTGGTCACTTCTTACTGGAACAGAGAACTGTGGACCGCCATCTTTGTCTGAAATGCGGTAGAATTTCATTGGGTCGCTTGTGTAGGCCGGGCTTGATTCGTTGTTAATCCACCAGTCCAAAACTGAAACTACGCAAAGTGTGTACTTTATGAGGTTGGCGTTTGTGGCAGGTGAATCTGTAGGTTTTTTGGCACCTAAAAGAACATCCAGGCGTTTTGAAACAACATTGGGCAAGTCAAATTTGTAGCGGTCCCAAGGGTTTATTACTCCCAGGACAGGCTTTTTCTGAGCAGCATTTTCGTCAATTCTTCTTGTGACTACGGAAAGGACGGCTTTAAGGTAGTCTGAACGGCTGTAAAGGGCGCGGTAAGGGTTGTCATTTGTTGGTTTATTAAGGATTAACTGCTGGAATTTGAAATTCGGCAGGTAATAGAACTTTATTCTCCAGAGAATGTTTGTAGCATCTTCCAGTCCAAACTGGCTTTTTGGGTAGTCCGATTTTGTGTATGTTGAATTAACGTAATTCCTTAAATAGTCCCCCAGTTTTTTATTGAAAAGAACTTCTATGTAAGAAGGCCAGTCATCAATCACTTTTACAATGTCATCTTTGAGGGTGCCAAAAGATTCGTCTGCTTTAAGGTTGAAATCAACGTTGTGCAGGCCCTGGAACAAATCTTCTATAATTCGGATTAAAACGATGGCTACCTGCACACCGCTTTCTGGTGGCAGCATGTTAAATCCGTCCTGGAAATTGTAGAGGGGCTGAAAGTAGGGGTAAAGGTCTGGGTGTTCGTCCAGACGTGAAAATCCAGCCTGAGGGAAAAGCTGTTCAAGGATTTTAAGGCCTGTGTCAACCAGTTGGTCTTTTTTTCCTGCAATATGTCGGTTTTCTTCCAGTTTTTTCTTTGCTTCTTCAGCTTTTTTCTTTGCATCATCAGTTTTTTTGTTCCTTTCCGGCAAAAGAAGTTCAAATTTTGTCATGTGAAGGAATTTGAGGATTTCTGCAATTTTAGCAGTAAAGAATTTTGGGAAAGCAACAAATTCTGAAGAAGACATTCTCATCAAAAGGGGATACATGCCTTTTATGACTTGATTGTGGATGTAAAGCCATTCTGTGATGCCCTGTTTGGCCAGAGTCTGCATTTTGTTTTTGTCTACATCTGGGTAGGCGCAAATGTCATTGTAAACTTCTTTTATGAGGGCTGGCACCTGCTGTTCACCAATGTAGTAAATGGTGATGAACATTCTGTAAACTTCACGCACAAATGGAATAAGATTTTGCACTGTAAGTTCGGCTGAACGTTCTTCAAGGTCAAAGGCCATTACTTTTATGTCTTTCATTGTCCAGCGGCCGACTGTGCGCAAAAACTTAAACTTTAAGTCTGTGTCTGCGGCAATTTTTGTCTTGTATGTGTCTGGTGACAGCTGGATAAAGGTTTTTACTGTAGAAATAAAGGCCTGCATGTGGTCAACATGGCGCTTTATCATGTAGTCGCCGTAGCTTTTTACAAGCTTTTCCTTGTTTTTGGCAGACATGTAGAATATGAAATTGAAAAGGCCGTAGTTTGGCTTAATTTCGTATTCTGGTGACATCATAAGGCGATTCATGAGTTTAAGTTCTCTTGATGGTATTTCTGGTAATTCTTCTTCTTTCTTCATTTTTCTACTGCCTGTGGCTACTCCAATAATATTGTGGTTTGGTGATGAAGTACTACTGGACGAAGCAGAACTTCCTGAACTTGAAGCAGATTTGTTTGCCCTTACAATAACCGAGCCGCTCGATTTTCTGGCCAGGGCACTTGTGTCTGGAACTACCCTTTCACGCAGTATGTCTCCGCCTAAAATCTTTTGCATTTGAGCAGCTTCTTCCGGGTCTATGGGCCCTATGTTCTGCCTTACATGATCTATGGTGCCAGGTTCAAGGCTTCTTGCCGGCCTTACTGGCTGTGACTCATCATCTGCCATTTTTTAAGTTCCTTATAAATCTGCTTTTTAAAGGGAGTATCTAAAAATTGCAATTTTTAGAGATACCCTAAATTATAATCCATTTCTGACAAAGAAAACTTACATTCGGATAAGAAATTTTCTGGAAATGCCTGAAAGATTTTTTATGGAAATAACTTTGCCGCTTGAAGTCATAAGGCTGCCTTCAAAAGTGCCGTAAAGGGCATGATTTTCAGTTCTTAAAACTAGAAGATTGGCATAGTTTATATTATCAGAATTTGGCGTAAAAGTTAAATCTATCATGTTTTCTGTGTCTTGAATAATCCATTTGTCTTTTATGCCAAAGGAATGTGTTATGACGGCAGGAGACAAAGGTGTTACAGCGCCATCGTAAAAAAGAACATTTGAATTGTATTTTTCAGGGTCGACCGCGTCCTGCGAAGTTGCAGAAATGCAAAAGACAAGCATCTTGCCGTCAACTTCACCGCATGCCGTAACAAATTCGCCGCTGTGGTGAAAGTTTACATAAGAGCGGTTCATTTCAAAAAGTGCCACTCCCTTTGACTGACTGACCACAGCTTTGTCTTTTTTGTTTTTAGGATTGATTGTCAGTTTGCAGTCCACCCTTGAAGCAAGAGAATATGTTGCAGAACAGCGGCTCATCACCGGGCATGGGCAGACATTCGTAAGTTCAGAACATGAGGTGTCTGAAAAAGACATGTTCATGGACAAATTGATTGTGGGGCGGACGGTTCTGCCTCCGTGCATACCTAAAAAAAGATGAAAGTAATTGTTAGGTCTGTCCCATGAAATTTTTACGAAGCGCCTTCGGATTAAAACACAACTGGTTGCTTTTTCCAGGCTGTGGGGAATAAAGCGGGGTTTGGGCAGGGTTACTGTGCGGTAGCTGTATTTTTGACCGCTGATTTTGTTCCACAGGCAGACTTCCACAAGTCCAAAAACTTTTAAATCAAAAAGGACAACGAAACCTTCGTACTCGTCCATAGAAAAAGTAAAATGGATTTTGCTTTTTATTTTGAGATTAGTTAAAAATGTTGGCAAATGCAGACCGAATGGTTTTTTAACCCCGCGGATGTCCAGCCTAGACGGATGTTTTATGAAAGTGCCAAAAACCGCCTTGCCGTTAACAACCAGTTTGTCCGGTGCCGCCTCAATTTGTCTTGTGTACAAAATGCCCCCGAGTGTATTCTTGAATTATACAAGGGCACCCTAAAAAAAACAATCTTTTAGAGTGGGGACAGCTTTAAAAAGATTTTAACTGCTTTTTTAGGGCGGCTTTAGAGATTCCCTTTATATGGTTAATTTAGTGAAGGCATCTTCTTTATTGCTTAGCCAGAGTCTATATTCTTCACTTACAGATTTTTCCGAAAGGCCCAGTAAATGTCCAGCTCTGGTTAATGTGATTTCATCATTTTTTACAGCTGAAAAAATACTTTCCTTTGCACTGCTGTTTGTAAATTCAAGTTCCCCAAGGGATTGAGGTTCGTAATGAGCTGCAAAATCATGTTTATATTTTTCTTTATAGAAAAATCTGAATTTTTTTATTTCTTCTTGATAATCTAATTTTGTTAAATCACAAAGTCTGTGAAGTACGGCTTCATAACTTAGCCCAAAATATCTTTTTATTTTTAAGGTACTTTCCACAAGTCCTAAAGTTATAGTTCTCTTTAAATATCCGACAAAGGCATCTTCTGGCATCAATAAGTTGGATGCGAAAATATCTGCTTCTTTTTCTTCCTGCCTGTCGATGCTGCTGTCCTTTTCAATATTTTTAGTAAAATTATCACAATGCATAAGAATGTGGCCTAGTTCATGTGCCATAGTGAAGACTTGTCTTTCTGCACTTATAGAGCTGTCTGTATTTACTAAGATTGCAGGGCCGTCATCTTCTGGACCTATGGACACTCCAAATGTCTGTCTGAATCCAAAGGAAATGCCAAGTATGATGATTCCTGAATCATATATGTAATCTTCTAGGTTGAATATTGGTGAAGATTTTTCTGTGCCCCATGCTGTTCTAACTTTTTTTGCAAGTTCAATTGGATTTTTTTCCCGGATTTGCAGGATTTCACCATACTTCTTATTTTGTGGGTGACTTTTTGTAAAATCCGAATAATCATTCATCCATTCTGCAGCTGAATAGATTAAGTTTTCCGAAGCAGCCTTTTCTCTTGCACTCATAGACTTGTTTGCCCTGTAGCGAAGAGATTTTAACACTGGTTTTTCTGCCAGTAATTTTGCGGAATTTACGTTTAAAGCATTTGCCAGTAATTCAAGAATCAAAAGAGATGTTTCGCCCCTTTCATTAAGAATATTTGATATAGTTGATTTTGAAACAGTAGATTTTTCTGCGAGTTTTTCAATTGTGTTGGTAGTTTCAGATAGTTTCATGTATCTGCGGAGATTTGCAGCCAAATTTGATTTAGTCATTGCAGAGACTCCTTTTCACACTGAAGGTAGAAAAATTTAAAACAACCAAAACGTCACAGATAGCATTCGGGTTGACAATAAAATCATAATTAGCATATAATTAAAAACATGAATAGTCAATAGCAATTAAAAAAATAAGTGATATTTTTATTTTATTTTTTTAATTAAAAATGCTATCATGCTGAAGAAAAGAAAAGCCCGTGAAAATGTTATTTGCGGTAACATGACACGAGCTTTGGATGGTATAAAATACCGTGATAAATAATTGTCTAGGTCATTTATCATAGGTTGATTGTACCATCTTCTTTTCGATGTCTCAAGAAGTAAAAAAAAATGACTGTTAGTCTATTTTCTTGAGGAAAATTTAAAAGAAGGAGTCTGATATGAATTTATTTCAGACTTACAACAAGCTTTATGTTTACTTAAAACAAAATGGTATTGAGTTCTCAAAAGAAGGCTTTCCTATCTTTAAAGAGAATATGTTTACTGATGAAATTCCTAAAGAGATTTTGCCCTTTAATCGCAGGAACGAGTGTAAAAATAAAAAGAAAACCGCTCTTTGTACTTGCCAGGTAGATAAAGAAATTTACCCTAGAATTGAGCACTTGGATCAGGATCTTGAAGAGTGGAAGTCTTTTATGGCATGTATTGTTTTTGATCTTAGTCCCCGCCTTGAATGGAGATCTGAGATTCAAAAGTTTAATATTTGCCTAAACCAAATGTCTGCAATTTATCTTGCCTTGCATGGTGTTAAGCTTATTGGAAATTTAAGGGTTGGTAGTTTAAATACTATTGGAGCATTGTATTCATATCCAACTGAAACTTGTTTTCTAGTTGGTTCTCTTGGGTGTACAAAATATCTATCAATAGAAGATTTAGATTATTTTTCAACAAAAATATTGATAACCTTACCTAAGAGACTTTACTTCTATGGAAGTCTAGAAAAACATGTAGAGAAACTTATAAAAGGATATGGGATTCCTTATAAAGTTTTTCCTCCAAGACGTGAAATAAGTTTTGCAAAATATAGGGAGGCATTGGGAAAGAATGTCTGACGCAAAACATGATTATCAGTTGAAGGGAAAAATTCAAAGATTTAGGGGTAGATTTTCCCAAAAAATTAAGGACTCTCTTAACAGAGGAAAAATGGAATCTCAGAATTTTAAAGCAAAGTGGCAGACCGTTAACATTAACGATTTGGTTGCTAAATTTACACCAGGTGCAAAAGGCATTCCTAGCCTTAATGGTCGAAAAGTGTATTATTACAATTTTAAAACAAAAATTCGTCTTGTTGCTGATGTTCGAGGTGGATACGTGAGAATAGAACAATACAAAAATAAAGGCAAACGCAGATTTCTTGGTATAAATGGTAATGATGAATTAAATTTCATTAATGCCAAAGGCAAAAAGCAGGGGAGAAGTCGTTCTGACTATGAAGAGGTTACTCACTTTAGAATTTTAAGACGTGATGAAATGTGATATTCAGTACAATCTGGCTATTACTAATGCGATATTTTATACGGAGAAAACAATGAAAATTTGTAAATCAATAACACCGACTTTTGAATGTTCAATTTTGGTTCCAATAAACGGCGGAAACACTCAGTCGTTTTCACAAAAATCAAGAAATGATGATACCGAAAAAATCAAGAGTTTTGATTTTAATGTAAAGGACTCTGCTATATTATTTGAGTGGATAAAAGAACTTGAAAGATTATATGGTTATGCTTTTCATAATCCTGGCAGAATAATAATAAAAACAAATATGGTTAGCAGAGTTTTTGAGAATGCAAAAACCTATTTTAATTCGAAAGCTCTTTTATTTCATAAACATGTGTATAAAAAGTTGCAGGAAGCTTTTATCTTAGCAGCAGAGACAAAAAAGCCTCTTGAAATACAGACAAGCCTTTCAAGAGAATTTGGAAGTTGTATAACTGTTCCTTTGAATAAAAATGGATTTGATCAACTTGAACATTGCCATGAAAACAAAGCATGTCAGGAAGAGTGGTACATTCATAAAAGTCAAGTTGAAATCCTTTTGGAAAAATTTCTTTTTGAAGTGGCTGCAGATTATCACATTCCATATATGGACACTTACGAAACTCCAGTTCTTCCTGCAGAGAATGTTGATGCAATTTTGAAAGACATAAATTCTGTTAAAGTAACAGATGAAGTTGAAAAAGAAGTTTTTTCTTTTCTAAAAGAAGCCCTTCACCTTGCCAAAGAAAAGAAAATGCCGGTTTATCTATTTTTTTAGGAGGTGGACATGGCAAATACCTGGATTTATCAAAAAGACTTGGCTTTGACATATACGGATGATTTTAATCTTGAAGAAAAGAAAATTACAGTTGATTTCTTTCTTCAGGATTATAATGTTCCTAGAAATTTATTTGATGAAGATGAAAAACTTGAACGTTCTGTTCTTATTTCTGAATTGGATGAAAATCTTGTTGATGAAGATAGTTTTAATATTTTTCTTCAAAAAGTGAAGGGTGTAAAAAGACTTGTAATTTTGAATGACAGACCAAAAAATGATTCGAAAATTTATTCTGATTTTTCCAGGCAAATGTTAAAGTCTTACATAATTCTGTTTGAAAAAAATGGAATAAAGTGTTTTTGTACAGAGGATTTTTAAGGGATATTTGAAAACATTTTTGATGATGTCTTAATTTTTAATTCACAAAAGTTTTTCTTCCTTGTCCAAGCGCCTAGCCGCGATGGGAGTGGGCACGAAGTGCGTGCGGAGCGCAGCGTAGCACCGGAGCGTAAGCGCAGCCACGGACAGCGCGTTGAAGAAAAGGCGGGATGCTTCAAAGGAAAAAAATTATAAAATATCTTTTGATTGTGAAAATGAAAAATTGGGCTTATAATTTTAGGTGAAAACTTGTAATTTAAAGTGCTTTATAGGAGATTTTATGGCAGTAACTGTATATTCGCTTGGTGCGGCTGAAGAGGTGACTGGCAGCAAGCATATTCTTGAAGTTGATGGACGTAGTTTTATGATTGACTGCGGGGCTTTTCAGGGTAAGCGTGCTGAATCTGACAAAAAGAACCGCGAATTTGATTTTGCTCCTGACAAAATTGAAAGTGTTATTTTGACTCATGCGCATTTTGATCACTGCGGGCTTTTGCCTGTTCTTACAAAAAACGGCTACCGGGGAAATATTTATTCTACTCCGGCTACCCGCGATCTGGCAAATATTGTGATGATGGATTCTGCCCGCATTCAGGCTCGTGATGCTGAGTTTTTGGGCAAGCAGGCTAAGAAAAAGGGCGAAAAGTTTACATGGAAGCCTTTGTATACTGAAGAGGATTGTGTAAAGGCTGCAAACCAGATTGTTTCTTTGAGTTACAATCGTAAAATGTATATTGCTCCGGATATTCAGCTGGAATTTTTTGATGCAGGCCACATTCTGGGGTCGGCTATGGCTAGTGTTACTATTACTGGTCAGCGGGCTAACAGAATAAGCGGGCAGACAAGCAAGCAGTCTGGAATGGGCAGAAGAAGGTTGTGGCACAGGCTGTTTGGTAAGGATGGGGCTAATGTGGAATCGTCAAGGGCTGAAAAAACTTTGGCTTTGCAGGGGGCTCCTAGTGACGAAATTCGCATTTTGTATACAGGGGATCTTGGCCGCGTGGGTAAGCCTATTATTCGCGATCCGGCTGTGAATGTTCCGGCTCCAGATTATATTTTCCTGGAAAGTACTTATGGTAACCGCCTGCATGAAAGTCCGGGTATTGCTTTGGATGATTTGGAAAAGGTTGTAAAGCGCGCTGTGGCTAATAAGGGTAAGATTATTATTCCTTCATTTGCTATTGAACGTGCCCAGGAACTGGTTTACTATCTGCACCTTCTTGTTAAACAGAAGCGCATTCCAAAAATCCCTATTTACCTTGACAGTCCTATGGCTGTTAATGCAACGGGTATTTTCCAGCTGCACCCTGAATGTTATGACGAAGAAGCAAATAATGAATTTATTAACCAGCATAAAAATCCTTTTGGTTTTAATGAGTTGACTTTTATTTCCAGTGTAGACGAATCTAAGGCTTTGAATAAAAAGACTGGTCCTATGATTATTATTTCTGCGGACGGAATGTGTGAAGCGGGAAGAGTTTTGTACCATCTGGCAAACAATATTTCGGATCCAAAAAATATTGTCCTGATTGTAGGTTACATGTCTGAAAATACTTTGGGTCGTAAAATTTATGATGGCCAGAAAGAGGTTCGTATTTTGGGTGACTGGTACAAGGTGAAGGCCCGTGTAGAAAAGATTGATGCTTTTTCTGCCCACGCTGACTACCAGGAATGTACTGACTGGCTTAACAGAATTGACACTAGCCGCTTAAAGAAAATTTTTATGGTTCATGGAGAAAAGGATGCCCAGGCTGCATTTAAAATCCATCTTGAAAAAAATGGATACAAGAATGTGCAGATTGTTAAGTACGGCGAGTCCTACGATCTTGAATAGAAATATTCTTTTTGCCTGACTGAAAATGCTCTGCCGGAAAATCTGGCGGGGCTTTTTTTAGGTGGATTTTTTAGATTGATTTCTGGTATTTTTTGAAGTGATTTTTTGAACTGAATTTTTTTAGATTGATTTTTTTTGTGAGTGAAAAGGGTGATTTGTATGGAAAAGGAATGTGAATGCCGCATTATCGCACTGGAAACAAAGGTTTCTTACCTGGAGGATTTTTTAAATCAACTGCAGGCTGTTTGCGTGGAAAATTCGGAAACAATAGAAAAGCTGACTAAAGAAAATAAGGCTATGGCTGCAAAAATCCGCGACATGGCAGACCAACTGGAAGGTGAAATTCCAAACCGCAGGCCACCGCATTATTGATTCGTTTTTTTATTGATAATTGATAATTGAGAGTTGAGAGTTGACAGTTAGCCGTTTCCTGCCAGCATTTGTCCGCTGACCGCTATCCATCGAAAATTGAAAACGGCTACCATGTGATTTTGTAAACTTTGCTGGTGTCCAGGGTGAAAAATTCCAGAAGGGAAAGTTCAATAGAAAGGCTTTTTGAGTCTGAAGAAATTTTTCCTTCTGTGAAAGATGTGATCTTTTTTGCTGACGGGCAACCCAATGTTATGTTTACACTTCCTGCTTTTAACTCACTGCCAAGTTCATTTCCGTAGAAAGACGAAATTAATTCTTCATATTCTGCTCTAGAAACTTTTTCACCTGTAAAAACCGGTGCCATAGAAAGGTAAAGGAGTGCCTGGCCTTCTTCAGGCAAGGCGGAAACAAAGGCCTGAATTGTTTGTGGGGAAAGTGTCAGCGTTAAAGATTTGTCCTGGCAGTTCACAAAATCTTTTACCATCAAATTTGAATCTGACAGCTGGTATTTTTGTTTTTCCGGGGCAGCAATTGTTCCCGAAAGAACAAGGCTGGAAGAAGAAAGCCATTGGGCCTTCGTAAGGGTTATGTCACTTTCTTGAAAACCTTTTATCATTTCTTCGTCAGGAAGTAATTTTGACAAATCACTGGTGCTAGTAAAGGCGTTTAATACAGAAGAAATCCCTTTGCCAAACTGAATGCTTACAGACATGTTTACGCTTTTGTCTGAATTGGCAACAAAGGCTGTGTTTGCCCCGCACGATGTAAGGGCAAAAATGCCGGCCGTAAAAATCGAAATAAATATTTTTTTTAACAGATTATTTTTCTTAAAAAGTTTCATACTTGTAAAACAATGCCTTGTAGAAAAAAGTTACGCTTTATTTACTGTAGTCTAATGTTGAAGGCAAAAAGCGGCCTGTTGCGAAGTAGTGGTTTTTCCAGAAATTTTCGTCCATGGATGTGATGATTACACCCCTTCGCGGACCGTCACTTACTGCGCTTACAAAAACTTTTTTTCCTTCAAGGTTTGAATCTTTTCCGTGATTGTAAAGTCCTAAGTAAATGCCAACATGTGTCACTCTGGAAGAGTTCATATTGTTTTTAAAAAAAACTAAGTCGCCTGGTTCCCTTTGTGACACCGGAATGATTTCTACGCTGTCGTAAATGGACTGGGCTGTTCTTTCCATGTTGATTCCAAGGCCATTTTTTACCGCATACTGAATAAAGCCGCTGCAGTCAAAGCCTCCGTCTTTTTCCGGATTGTCACCGCCGTAAACATAAGGCAGGCCTACAAATCCTAAACTGTAGGTAATAAATTTCTGGCGTAATTCAGTTACCTTTACAGGTTCTGTATTTTCCTGAGCTGCAGAACTTTTGGCAGCCTGTCCAAAAAAATTCTGAAAGAAAAAAAGAAAGGACATTACAGCAATTATTTTTTTGAGAAATTTAGTCTTATGCTTTGGAAGAAATCTGTTCATACCTTAACTTATCGGCTTTTTTCTTCATATTGAACACTAC
>CAVCWN010000174.1:0-11256 GCA_963605975.1 Desulfovibrionaceae bacterium
CTGCCGTCCAACCCGTAGCCCAAAAGTTCCACCGCTTTTTCAACAACCATGTCACTAAAGAAAGAAGCCTTTGGACTAAGGTAAGCTTCTGTCGCAATGCAAAGCGTTTCTATGGCCATAGCAGCTGTCTGGTTTTCTGTAAGAGTGAGTGTAAGGTTTGGATCAAAAAGTACCAGTTTGCACAAGGCGCTTTGTGTTTTTAAAATGCGTATTCTGGAACTTCTTGCATCAATAAGAGGCGCCTTATCTGAAAAAATAAATGGTTCGCGGATTGTAGAAGGCAGGCAGATAAGAGGCAGGGCTGCAGTAGAAGGAGCGGCTCCGTCAACAAAATCATACAAATCGTGACTTTCGTGGTAAAGGGAACAAACAGCCTTTGCAATATTAATTGTTTTGGAACTGCCAATCGCAATCACCCCGTGAACATGGGCTTCCCTTGCCAAAGACAAAGCTTCTTTCACAACTTCTGTGTCTGCGTTTTCCGGCAATTCATCAAAAGTAAAAAAATCAATTTTTCTGTCATTTAAAGATTGAATAATCGTATCTATGGACCCCAGTTGCTTTAAAAGAGGGTCCACAATCACCATGAACTTGCTGCCCCATTCCTTAGAAAACTGGCCCAGCCTTGCAGAAGTATAAGACCCCAGTACAATATTCGGTGAAATCTTGAAAATAAAATCTGCCATAAAATCTCCATTTTACAATCTGTCAAACTTGCAATCTACTGAAAATTTTTGAAAAAAAAAGACGGAAGTTTAGTTTCCGTCTTTAATCTCTGAAAGTTAAGGTTGATAGTTAAGAATAGTTAGAAACCGTAAGCAGAAAGAATCTTGTCTGCCGTAGCTGAAAGAGTTGCATCATTCAGGTAATTTGGATCCTGGATTTTCTGTCTAACTTGTTCAACCAATTCTGCTCTTACATCAGGAGTCTCATCAGCAACCTGACCAAGATAGAATTCTTCTGAGAGTCTCTTTGCTTCGTCAGAAATGTGAATTTCATCCGAACCAGCTTTAACGCCCTTACTGGCACCAGTTTTTGGTGTGCTCTGGAGATTATTTACTGGATTAATGCCTGAAACTTTATCTATCATCATAACATTCCTCTCTTTAATTATCGGAACTTTCGTCGGAAAGTTTAGTATTTTTGTTTCCTGAAATAAAAACTGCAAATTCCCCCAGGATTTTTGCTCTTGAAGCATAATCTTCAAGGATTTCCTTTGCAGTACCATCGTTTATTTCTTCATGCAGTTTTGTCAACTCTCTGCCAACAACCACACGACGCTCACTGTCAATTTCGGCAATATCTGCCAAAAGTTTAGTAATTCTAAAAGGACTTTCGTATAAAACTATTGCGTCCCCTGTAGCCATCAATTCTCTTAAGCGACTGCGTCTTCTGCCAGGTTTAGGAGAAAGAAATCCTTCAAAAATAAGAGTCTTTCCTCCAGCCCCAGCCACACTGACCAAAGTAGCAAAAGCACTAGGCCCCGGAATTGGAATTACTGTATGACCAGCCTTTCTTGCCAGTCCAGCCAGAATTGCCCCTGGATCCGAAATGCCGGGAGTGCCAGCGTCACTCGCATAAGCAACCTTTTGACCTTCATCCAAAAGCTTAATGATTTTTTCAGAAGCAAATTCTTCATTTTGTGACCTGCAACTGACCATAGGCTTTCGAATGTCAAAATGTGTTAAAAGCTCAAGTGTATGTCTGGTATCCTCAGCAGCAACCACATCAACTGCCTTAAAAGTTTCTATAGCACGAAATGTAATGTCACCAAGATTACCAATTGGTGTACCAATAATATAAAGCTCTGACACAAGCACAATTATACAGCCAAAGCCTCAATCTTGCAAGGTTGGAAAAGTCTGGAATGCAAAGTCCCGTCTGTAAAACAAACAGACAAATGTCGAAGCATGACAGGCAGGACTTTCCACATCAAATCCTCAAAATCATTAAAATCACAAAAAAAATTACTCTTCCACTTTCGGATGGCTGGCAATAGCCTTTTCGTAGCAGGCAACAAGATTCTGCACCAAAACAGAAATTTTCCATTTTTCAGCCCAGGCAACAGCTTCTTCAGACTTTTGCTTTCGAAGCACCTTGTCCTTTAACAGCAAAATAGTTTTCTGGCTAAACTCTTCTACATCGTCATTAACCATAAAACCGCCATTGTCCCCCTGCATCACATCCACTGTTCCCATCTGTCCAATTGCGACAACAGGCAGACCAGACAACATAGCCTCTACAGTCACCAACCCCTGCGTTTCAGTTTTACTTGGGAATGTAAAAACCCTTGCCATCTTGTAAAGATAAATTAAATCCCCGCCATCCATGTAACCTGCAAAAAATACAGATTTTTCAAGGCCACGTTCTTTTGCCAAATCCTGCAATTCTTCCAGGTAAGGGCCACCCCCAACAAAAAGCAAGGCTGCCTTAGGACATTCCTTTTGCACATTTTCCAAAACATCATATAAAAACGAAAGATTTTTTTCCTTAACAATTCTACCCACAAAAAGCAAAATCTCCCTTCCTTCCAGCTCCGGAAATTTTTCTTTCAGCAAAGACTTTACCTCAACATCTCTTTGAGGAATAAAATTCAATTTGCTGTCCGGAATGCCAGTAGGAAGAATTTCTGTCTGGCGGTCGATGCCATAATCTTTTACAACCTGGGCAATTCTTTTGGTAGGAGCAATAATCAAATCCGCCCGCTTTAAATAAAATTTCACAATACGCCTTGCAATATTACGCAAAGTTTTTTCAGGAGCAAAAGAAAGATAATTTGCAGCATAGTCTTCCCACATAGTGTGAAAAGTATAAACAAAAGGAACACTTCTTTTTTTACAATAAAGCGAACCAAAATATCCCACCGTAAATTCTGAATTAATATGAATCACATCCGGTTTAAATTCATCCATAACTTTTGTAATGCGATGGCACTTATCCAGACGCATAGTCCTGTCTTCTTTCGAAATAGGAACCCAGGCAGAAGGCACACGCAAAATTTTAAAAGGCAACTCTTTATCTTTTTCTTCTATATCGTACAAAGAATTTTTTTGCTGTTTTTTTGAATATTCAAGGCAAACAACATAAACTTCATGGCCCAGCGCCACTAAAGCTTCGGCAAAAGAATTAACCGAAACCGTAACCCCATTTATGCGCGGAAAAAACGCATCCGTAAACATAGCAATTTTCATAAAATCCATTTTACCCCTTTTAAAGTCATAATGCAATTTTTTTGAATTTTTTGAAGCATACCGTCTTTTGTCAAACGCCCCTTCCGCCACTTGCTGCGCGCGGTCCTTCGGACGGCCTACGGCCTAGCTCCAGGGCCGGCTAGGCTGCATTAAAAAAAGAAACAGGCCTTTCGCAAAGAAAATCCTCCACAAATATTTCTAATTTAAAAATTTAAAAAACCGATACTATAAAAGTGAAAATTCGTGTAAAATAGTCTTGTGGGATGTGGAAAATGTCAAAAAAACAAAAATTTGCTGCTTTTTGTGTGGGATTAATTCTTTTTGCCCTGGCGGCTTTATTTACAGTAGGAATTATTCAAGGTTTACTGGATTTTGGAATTGGACAAAACGAAAAAGTTCCTTTCATCAAAACTTTTGGAACATTAGTTTTTTCTGTTTACGGATTTTCCAGTTTATTTATACCTCTCTTTCTTTTACTTGCAGGCTACTACTGCGTAGACGCAGACTGGTCCTGGAAAAGGGCAATGATTCTTGCCATAAGCATTCTGCCTTTTTTTACACTCTACTTTACAGAAAGGCTTTGCCGCCACGTAATCAAAGTAGAAGTAAATCCAATGGCAGCCATAAAAATTTCTACTTACTTGATTGTAGGATTTTTACTCGTTCTTGCAGAATACCTTCTTGCAGCAGCAATTGGAAAAATTTTAAAAAATCACTTTGACCAGAAAAAATATCTTTCCAAAAAAAGTCAGCTTCCAGAAAAAGAAAATTCTAAACCATCAGAAAAATCAAATTTGGAAAATTACGGTTCCTTTGAAGAAGTAAAATTTGAAAATAAAGATGACTCCCCTTCTTCACCAAAAGAAGTTCCAGAAGAAAAAACTCCTTTTGACGACTTAAGTCCTACTCAAAAATTTGCACTCAAAATAGAAGAAGAGGAAAGGAAAGAAAGAGAACGTCAGCAGGAAACAGAAAAAAGCGAAAAGAAAGGCGGCATCTGGCAAAAATTAAAATCAAAACTCTTTAAAGAAAATAAAGAAACCCCAGAAGGCACAGAAGAAGAAAGTCTTGAAGAAACACAAGAGAATCTCAGCGAAAACCAGCAGGCTGTGGATTTTGAAGAAATTGCCCCTGAATCAAAATTAAAAAAGATCAGGGATGAAATCTGGTCTTTGGACAGTGAAGGCAACGTAATTCCAAAAGAAAAAAAATCTTTTGACGCAGATTTTGAAAAATCAAAAAATATCACTGGCGAAGAAAAAGCCGTCGCAGAAGTACTGAACAAAGAAATTCCTGATGAAGAAAAATATCTTGTTCCAGAAGATGACGAAGAAGAAGAAACGTCTCTTTACGGCGACTTTGAAACTCTTGAAGACGAAAACGAAGGTGACAAAATTGAAATGCCAGAATCCAGCAAAGATGACCTGGATGACGTAATCGATGACTTTGAAAATGCCAACAGAGAAAAATCCCTTGCAGAAGAATTTTATGATGACGACTTTACCCAAGATTCTCAAATTCCAGATGTAAGTCATATTTTTAACAAAATGGATTTGGATGCCAGTCAGGAAAACACTTATGACTTTTCCCCGGAAGCAGATGACAGTGAAAAATTCAGTGATACTCTTCAAAATGACAGACAGCAAAATGACGAAGACGATTTTTTAACAGAAGAAAATCTTCTTGAAAAAGACATTCAAAATCCTGCAGAGGAAAGTCAAATAAAAGGCCCTACAGCTGTAACAACAGACAAAGATGGAAGCACAAAACCTATAGAAGTCAAAGTTGTAAAAGCCCACGGTCCATATAAAATTTCAACAGACTTACTGGACGAATACGAAGAAACCCACTACTGGGAAATTGATGAAGAAACCCAACAGGCTTCTGCAAATTTAAAAAATACACTGAACGAATTTAACATTAACGCAGAAGTAATTGCTATTCGAAAGGGGCCGGTTGTTACCATGTTTGAAATTCTTCCGGCACCTGGCGTAAAACTCAGCAGAATTCAGGCCTTACAAGACAACATTGCCCTTCGCCTTGCAGCAAAATCTGTCCGCATTGTAGCACCTATCCCTGGCAAACAGGCAGTTGGTATAGAAGTGCCAAACAAGGAACGTGCCATCGTTTCCTTCAGAGAGTGCATTGAACAGGACAGACCAGAATGGAAAAAATATGCAGTGCCGGTTGTTCTTGGAAAAGACATTGAAGGCGAAAGCCAGATAATCGATTTGGTAAAAATGCCTCACCTTTTGATTGCGGGTTCAACTGGGGCCGGAAAATCAGTTTGTGTCAACTCTATGATTTTGAGCATTTTGTACAAGCGGTCTCCGAATGAAGTCAAGATGATTCTTATTGATCCAAAAATCGTAGAACTCAGTTTGTACAACGGAATCGGCCACTTGCTTACACCTGTTATTACAGAACCAAAAATGGCAATGCAGGCACTTCAATATTGCATTTGCGAAATGGAAAGGCGGTATGCCGTACTTGAACAGCTGGGTTGCCGCGACATTGCAAGCTATAATCAAAAAATACGCGAGCAGCATCTGGCCACAGAAAAACTGCCTTACATCATTGTTGTAATTGATGAATTTGCAGATTTGATGGCAACAATCGGTAAACAGCTTGAAGGTGCAGTTGCCCGACTTGCCGCAAAGGCCAGAGCTATTGGCATTCACCTTGTTCTTGCCACACAGCGCCCTTCAGTTGATGTAATCACCGGCTTAATCAAAGCAAATATTCCTAGCCGCATTGCCTTTATGGTTTCAAGTAAAACTGACTCCAGAATCATCATAGACCAGATGGGAGCCGAAAAACTTTTGGGCAAGGGAGACATGCTTTACGCAAGCACAACAGATCCCTTCCCTGTCCGCATCCAAGGTTCTTTCGTAAACGACCAGGAAGTTGAAAATGTAGTTAACGCTGTAAAAGACTGCTGGGGCGAACCTGAATACATTGATGATGAAATTTTTATTGATGATGAAGACGACGATGACGGTCAAATGTCCCTTTTCAGTGATGACGGCGACGACCCTCTTTACGAAAAAGCCCTGGACATTGTAGTGCAAGCAGGTAAAGCAAGTGCCAGCTACATTCAGCGCCGCCTTAAAATTGGCTACAACCGGGCAGCACGTCTTGTTGAAGAAATGGAAGCAAGAGGAATTGTCGGGCCGGCAAACGGCAGCAAACCTCGTGAAATTATACACATACCATAATCTAAAAGGATTAATTATGAAATCATTATCTAAAAAAACTTTTTCTCTTTTTGCTGCAACTTTTTTGTCAGCAGCATTAGCATTTTCAAACAGCGGTGCTGAAATTTTAACTTCTGTGTTAAAGGGCAAAGACATTTTTTCCATTCCACTTTCCGCAGCCCTTGCAGGACAAGAACTTTTTTCGGCAGCCGTAGAAGCAAACGCAAAAGTCGATGCAGAAGATCCATACCGCGTTTCCTACGACCACAAAGGTCCCAGTGGAGAAGCAGAATATTTTAAAGAAATCTGGGCCTACCTTTTAGACGGAAATTTTGATAACTACAAAAGTGACATGACCATCACAGACTTGTGCATCTTCAGCGCAGACATAAACAGTTACGGCGAAATAAACCGCATACCGGACCTTTCAAAAGTGAAAGATTATAATGGCAGAAAACACCTTGTCGTAACCAGCCAAAGTCTTTCCCTCACACACTTTGTCCTTGACCCAAGTTTTGGGCTTCGCGACAAGATTATAAATGTTTTGGTAGATGCCTGTGACAACAAAGGTTATGACGGTATTCAAATTGATTTTGAACTCATCCCTCAAAGAGACAAAAATAATTTTATAAATTTTCTTGCTGCAACCAGAGAAGCCATAGGACAAGAAAGATGGTTTTCTGTTGCCGTCCCTGCCAGAACAAAAACTTTATCTGATGACATTTTCAACTACAAAAAAATTGCAGAAAATTGCGACCGCTTAATCATCATGGCTTATGATGAGCACTGGAGTGGAGGCAATCCTGGACCTGTCGCAAGCACAGACTGGTGCCGCAACGTTGCAAACTATGCAGTTTCACAATTGCCCCAGAAAAAAATCATCATGGGGCTGCCCTTTTATGGCCGCACCTGGACAGACAAAAATTTAGCAAAGGCTTGGTTCTTTTCCGGCATCATGCGAAACATCAACGAAAATGGCGTAACAGAAGTGGGCCGAGAAAAAGGCGTTCCTTACTTTTCATACGAAACAAATGTTAAGGTAACCGCCTACTTTGACGACACTTACTCCCTTGTTTCCAAAATGCGCATGTACAAAGAGAAAAAAATTGAAAGAATCGCTTTCTGGTGTCTAGGTCAGGAAGATCCTGACATCTGGAATTGGGTAAGACATTAATCTTTTATAAATATTTTTTTGTCTGGCAAAAAGTCAGCTAAAAAACAAAGGCTGACCTTGCCAGACTAACCTGCCAGACATTTTTTTGTAAAGGGAGCCTCTAAAAATTGCAATTTTTAGAGACAACTTTGAAAAAGCATTGAAAATGATTTTTTAGAGATACCCTAAACGCAAGGGACAAGCCTTCTTCAATTGTCCTGCACTAAAATCATTTTAAAAATCTTCGCTTGCGCCCACTTGACCTTCAGGCATAAAACTTTGCGGCAACAGTTCTTTTAAAGTCATGATTTTATATTCTTCTTTTGACTTTGCCATAATGACAATAAAATCATCCTGACAAAATTCCCTCATCACCTGGCGGCAAATTCCACAAGGGCTGCAAAAATCATTTACCTTTTTTTTCGGCCCACCCACCACAGCAATTGCAGAAAATTTTTTTTGACCTTCACTGACTGCTTTAAAAAAGGCTGTCCTTTCTGCGCAATTGCTGGGACCAAAAGCTATATTTTCAACATTGCAGCCCGTATAAATTTTTCCATCCAAACTTAAAAGGGCAGCCCCAACAGTATAACGCGAATAAGGAACATAAGAATAATCCAACATCCCAAAAGCCTTTTCTATTAAAGTTTCAATCATTTCCTTTTCAAGTTTTTCCATTTTACTTCCCCAGATTTTCCCTTATAAAATTCGTCAGTTCTTCTGCGGCCCTTTGGTGGGAAACAGAATTTGGATGCCCGCCAGATCCCTGACCTTCTTCTTCACTTTGAGTATTCAGTTTGCAAAAATAAATTCTTGTGTCTCCGCTTGAAAGTTTATATTCACGGCAAGATTTTTCTACACTGGAAATCATGCTTTGCCCCATCTTCATCAAACCGTAGGCCAAAATAAAATATGCGTCCGGGTAAAGGCCCCTTAGATATTTTAAAAAGTCCACGCTTGAGCTAACAAATTTTTCTTTTCTTTCATCATCGATGCAATAAGAAGAATCGTTTGTACCCAAATTTATTACAATCAAGTTGGGCCTATAATTTGAAAAATCCCACAGCAAGTCACCATATTTTTTTGTATTCCAGCTGAAAGTAATTTTTTCGTAAAAATTCGGAAGTGTAAAAGTAGAATTGATATTTTTAGGATCAGAAGTAAAACCTGAATAAAGACCAAATGTGCTGTAGGAACAAAAAGAATAATCCGCATCCAAAGCCTTCGCCGTAAGAAAAGCATAAGTCTTTGTAGCATCTTCTGTTAAAGTAGAAAAATCTTCATCCGCGCTTTTACAGTCAATTCCGTAACCGCACGTAACAGAATCCCCAATAAATTCCATGCGCAATTTTTTTGGAGGAGTTGCCTTTATTTTTCCTTCAGAATCAGTTTGAATATTTTTTATGCCAATGTAAGATTGATGAGCCTCTGTCAATTTAATAAAAGTAATTTTTGCCTTTCTTTTTTTATCTGGATTTGATGAATTTGAATTGTCAAAAATTAAAACTTCTTTTTCAGCCATGTCCATGCAATCCGTTAAGAAAAGCCGGTCATCAATATAAATAGAAAAACGCACGCAGTTAGGCATAGGACTTCCGTCCTCACCCCTGCGCGCAGAAGAATCCCCAACAAGATTAAAGGAAAGCCTTGTGGCATCCACAAAAAATTCTACCGCAGCCGCAGAAGATGTAAGCCATAAAACTTGATTGTCGAATAAGCGCCTTCCCAAAAGCTTAACATTAGCTTTGTCTGCAATAAAATTTTTTGTATCAGCCATAGTAAAAATTATTTAATAATTCCTTTTTCAATAAGAGATTTAATGTGAGCAGTCAAAACGGCTGCCCTGTCCGATTGAGTCTTTGCAGAAGGGTGCCAGTCAGCGCCATAACCATCAGAAGCTGTGTGAGGTTCAAAATGGAAAGCTTCAACTTTTTTGTCACCGCTTGCAGCAGAATATTTTGAAACAACGCTTTCTACATTCGGGTAAAGTGTGTCTCCCATAATTCCCAACGAACAAATAATATAAGCGTTTGGATTTTTTGCACGAACATCCTTTAAGAATTCAACATAAGCGTCAACATAAGCCTGCTTTTTCTGGTCATTCTTGCAGTAAGAATCATCATTTGTTCCCAGATTAATTACAACAAGATTTGGCTGGAATTTTGAAAAATCCCATGCAATATTATTTTTAGACATGTCAGAATAGTTAAAGCAAACCTTAGAATAAACAGGTGGCACTAAAGAAGCAGTGTTGCGGTTGCCGTCACCAGTGTAGCCTGAATAAATTCCATATCCTGAATAACTTACAATGCTATAGTCTGCGTCCAAAGCCTTTGCCGTAAGATAAGCGTAAGCCTTTTCAGCATTTTCTGTTTGAGTTGTAAAAGAATTTCCAGCACCGTCAGCTTCAACCCCGTAACCACAAGTAATTGAATCACCAACAAATTCAATCTTTAAATCCTTTGCAGCCAGAGGAGAAATTTTTCCATTCTTATCCAAAACTAAATCTTTAATTCCAACATAAGACTGTGCAGATTCAGTAATTTTTGCAATTCTAACAACAGCCTTTTTAGCCTTTTTTTCATCAAGAATTTTTACAGCCTTTTTCTGAGCGTCCATTGTTAAAGTTTCTTTTAACTCACCATTTACGTAAATGGAAACGCGCGCCATGTTTGTCGGAACAACACTTGCCCTGTAAGGTCTTGCCGTAACATCACCAACTAAATTTACCGTCAAAGACTTTGCTTCAACTTCAAATTCAATAGCACTAGCAGAATGTGCAAGATAAAGAACATTATTTTTTTCAAACGTTCTTCCCAAAATTTTTACCTTTGACGAATCAGGCAAAAGTGAAAGCCCCTCACTCGAATCCGCAGGCACAGAACCAGTCGTTGCGCACGACACAGAAATTAATGAAAGCATAGCAAAAGCAATCAAAACAGATTTTTTCATCCGTTCCCCCTTTAAAAATATTTTAAATGATATATCGTGATTGCCAAAAGGTCAAATTATAATTTTTTTTGAAAGCATCCCGCCTTTTGTTAAACGGCCCTTTCGTGGCTCGGCTGTCGCCTCGGTGCTTCGCACTTTGCCTTCGGCAAACCACTACACGGCCGGCTATGCGTCTTCTGTAAAAGAAATATTTTTTTTGTAAAGCAAAAGTCCCTTAAAAATTTTGTTGGTAAAAAAAAGTGCAGCCATAAAAAAAGCCTGCGCTTTTTTTTACACAGGCTTTCTTAAAATGGCAAAAAACTATTCTTGAGTATTTTTCCCTAAATAAACAAAATGCGGTTTGTTAGAATCATAATTATTATAAGTTAAAGTTATTGTTTCATACTTTTCGTCATAACCGTCAAGCTCTGGATCATTTATTATCAGATAAAATGGTGACTTTCCAGCCTTCTTGTCTTCATATAGTTTTTTGAAGTCTTCCCAATAATAAGTGCCATCATATTTTTCTGCATCTTTTTTATTAGATGAAAATGTTATAGAAAAGATTCCGCAATCATAAGATTTTGCATAAGCTAAAATTTTACTTCCATCTTCTACTTCAGAACTTCTTAGTGAACAGACAACGCCTTCAAGCCCCCGCAGGAAGTATAAAGCAAAACTGTAAAAATACTGGCAAGTAAAGTGATTATTATTTTATTTTTTGAACCAACCTTTTAATAATTTTCATAAGCGTCTCCTTATAAAACTCCGCGTTAGCGGCAGC
>CAVCWN010000175.1:0-9977 GCA_963605975.1 Desulfovibrionaceae bacterium
GGGACTGGACCTACCACAAGCGGTGCGTCTTTGACGGGACAGGCAGCTGGACCTGCCACAAGCAGCCCATCTTTGCCAGGACAAAATACTGGACCTGCCATAAAGGCTGCCCCGCTTCAGCGTCAGATTGATCCTGGCCTGCAAGTTGCAAAAATAGCCGGATTTTCTTCAGGCCCTCAAGGTGGGCAAGCAAAAATTGTGTCAAATAACGAAGCCCCTGGCGTACAAGTTGAAAGCCTGACAAAGCCTGAACCAAAACAGGAATCCCTTTCGCAGGCTGGGCCAGCTTTTGACCAGGGTGCAGTCACTTCTTCTTTTGAACAGCCTGGAGCTCCTGATGGGGAAGACTGGGGGCCGGCATTTTATGAAGATCAAGGTGCCCCTTATTCAGAAGATGAATACAGCCAACCTGTTGAAGAAAATTTTCCTCCTTTTGAAGGCAGGGCTAATGCTTTTAACGAAGGACCTGCTCTTTTTAGCGCGCAGAAAAATTTTCCTGACAGCCAGACAAGTGCAGTTTCAGAGCAAAATTCAAGTCCGGGAACTTTTTTTAAAACAAGTGTCAGTCCAACTTTCCAAAATCCGGGTGACATTGAAGGATTGAAAAAAAATTTGATTGCAGATTTTTCTTCGTCAGATCCAATGGTTGCAAGTGTTTTGATGCAAAGTGCTTCGTGGACTTTTTTGAATGATAAACTTTGCATTTGTCTGGAAAGTGCCTTTGATAAAATGCAGCTGCAAAACAAGGCGTCATTAATCAACAAAAAACTTTTTCAGTTTTTTGGAAAAGAAATAAAACTTGAATTTGATGTTCAAAAAAAGGAAAATGCTGTAAAAATGAATTTGCCCGAAAAAGTAAAAATCCTTTGTGATGAATTTCGTGGCAGCGTAGTTTGAAAAAAGAGGCGTCTTTAAAAAATTATTTTTTTAGAAATGCCCTGAAATAAAATTTGAGGTGGGAATATGAATCCATTTGAAATGATGAAAAATCTTGGTGATATGAAAAAGCAGTTTGAAAAAACTCAGGCTGAACTTTCAAAGGTTACCGCAACCGGTTCTGCGGGCGGTAATATGGTGCAAATTACCCTTAATGGAATTTTTGAACTTGTTGACATTAAGCTTGACCCTATTTGCGTAGACAATCGCGATGTTCCTATGCTGCAAGATTTAATCAAGGCCGCATACCACAACGCTTTTGAAAAAATCCAGGAACAAATAAAAGCGAATGCTACATCCATGATTTCGAATTTTGACATTCCCGGCATGGGCAATTAAGGGCATCTCTAAAAAATCAAGATAAAAACTGACAGGAAAATTGAATGAACGCACTTGATGAATTGACAGAAAGTTTTTCTCGTCTGCCCGGCATTGGAAAAAAATCTGCCGCAAGAATTTCAAATCATATTTTAAAAATGGACCAGTCTTTTGTGGAGATTTTCGCAAATCAAATTGCCCACCTTCACGAAAGAATTAAACCTTGTCAAATTTGCGGTTCATGGACGGAAAACAGTCCGTGTCCCATTTGCTCTGACCCCTCGCGCGAAAGACAAATTATTTGCGTTGTAGAAAATCCCCAGGACGTTTCCATTATAGAAAACTCACACGAATTTTCAGGCCTCTTTCACGTTTTGGGTGGAGTCATAAATCCTCTTGAAGGAATAGGCCCAGACCAGCTGAACATAAAGCGACTTGTGGAACGCGTAAAAAATGAAAATGTCAAAGAAGTGATTATTGCTACAAATCCAACCGTTGAAGGAGACACTACAGCCCTTTACATCCAGCGCCTTTTGCAGGACAGCCCTTGCAGCGTTACAAGACTTGCCAGCGGTTTACCGGCAGGCGGTGACCTTGAATACATTGACCGTTTAACACTGGCCCGGTCCTTTAGGGGCAGAACAAAAATCGACTAATCTTTTCGCCTTACCTGGAAGTCTGTTTGGCTTCCATTTTTTTTCGCCTCAGAAATTTTCTTGTATTTCTTTTGCAGAATTTCCTGCACGCGGACAGCAAGTTCTTTTTTTTCAGGAGCATTTGCCTTCCATTTTCCATTTGACAGCAGTGTGTGGGAATGAGTGTTGTCCTGAAAATAAAGTTTCAGGGATTTTTTAATTGTTTTAAAAACTTCCTTGTCTGTAATTTGAAAAAGCAATTCAATCCTGCGGTCCAAATTTCTTTCCATCCAGTCGGCACTGGAAAGATAAATTTCTTCTTTACCGCCATTTTTAAAATAAAAGGCGCGGCTGTGTTCAAGGTAGCGGTCAATTACAGAAAGCACTTCAATGTTTTCGCTCAAATTTTTTTTGCCTGGAATCAAAGTGCAAATCCCCCTCACATTCAATTTTATTTTTACATTATGCCTTGCCGCTTCGTAAAGCTTTTCAATTATTTCCGGATGACTCAAGTTGTTCATTTTGGCCACAATCAGGCCCGGATTTTCTTCGCTGCTATTTTGAATTTCCCTATCAATCAAGCTGACCAGTTTTGACTTTAAAGTAACAGGCGCCATAAAAAGGTGATGCATCGTCTGCACCGCACTGTAACCGGAAATAGTATTGAAAAAATAAGTCACATCCCTTGCCAAATCCTGGTTTGCAGACAAAAGCGAAAAGTCCTGGTAAATTTTCGAAGTCGAAGAATTGTAGTTGCCGGTACTTAAATTTACATACCGCCTTATGCCGTCACTTTCCTTCCTTACAACAAGACAAGCCTTTGCGTGCACTTTTAAATTTACAATCCCAAAAACAACAATGGCTCCTGCCTTTTCCAGTTCCTGGGCCCACTGGATATTTTGCTTTTCATCAAAGCGCGCCTTTACTTCTACAAAAGCCGTAACCTGTTTGCCCTGTCTGGCCGCATCAATCAAAGACTGCACAATTGGATTTTTATTTCCCGGCCGGTAAAGGGTCATCTTTATGGCAAGAACATTTTTATCCTTTGCCGCATCAGAAATAAATTTCACAATCGGATCAAAACTTTCGTAAGGCAAATTTATTAAAAGATCTTTTTGCTTTAAAAGACTCCAGTATTTTTCATCTTCAGGAAGATCTGCCGGCATGTAATGCTTCCACTCAGGGTAAAAACAATCCGGATCAATTTTTGAATTTTTTATTTCTAGCAAAACGCATGGATCAATAATCCCCTTTACCTGGTAAATGTCCTGGTCAGACAAATCCATTCTGGCAGACAAAAAGTTCACCAGCTTTTCAGAAGTCCCAGTGCAAATCATCCTAACAGCCGAAGAAAACTGCCTCTTTTCCAAAAGCTCTTCCATGTTTTGAATAAAAAGGCGGCCGCTTTCTTCATCAACTGCTTCATCCGCATCACGCACAATCTTAAACAAAAGACTTTCTTTTATATTGTAGCCAGGAAAAAGTTCCTTGGCATTTTCCAGAATAATATCTTCCAGCAAAGTAAAGCGTATGTTTTTTTCACTGGAATTCAAAAAGACTAAATTGTTTATGGCAGAAGGCACTTGAACCAGAGCAATTTCCTCTTCCCCATCAAGGGCAGAATTCCAGGGCAGCTGCTTTTGTAAACTTTCGCCTTCACTTTTCAGAAGAACTTTTTTCTCCGGACCTTTTACCCCTTTCATTTCTTCCAAAAGAAAAGCCGCATTTATTTTCAAGTTGCCAATGTGAGGAAAATCCTGGCTGCTTGCCCGAAGGGGAGTCAGCAAAGGAAAAAATTCGTTCCTAAAAAGATTTTCTGTAAAAGACTTGTCGTGGGCAGAAAAGTTTTCCGGCGGAACATAAGAAATGCCTTTTTTGGAAAGGGCAGGCAAAAGACCGTTAAAGAGAGTTTCGTTTTGAATGGCGTTAAGCTGGTGGCAGCGCTTGGAAATTTTGGCCAGCACTTGCGAAGGAGGCAGTCCCGACTTGTCCACCTGGAAAGGCATTTCCCTGGCCTGACTTTTTACCGTCGCAACACGCACTTGAAAAAATTCGTCAAAGTTGCTGGAAGTAATGGCCAGAAAATTCAGCCTTTCAAAAAGCGGCAAATCCTTTCGCGTAGCCTCGTGCAAAACGCGGGCGTTAAATTCAATCCAACTGAGTTCCCTGTTAAAAAAAATATTTTTCGCCATAAAGACCTCACTTTTCATTTTTCTTTTTTGGGCGCATCTGAAATTTTGCCGGGACTTTCCCGTCAAAATTTCAGACCGGGCTAAACGGGGTTTCGGCTTTGCCTTCAATGTTTTTTGCAGGCAAAAAACATCGCCTGCGGGGATGCCCCCTTGGCGCCCCTAATATCCCTTGCGCACTTCTACAAGAATTTTTTTTACGAAAAAAAATGCATCTTTACAAAAGAAGTATTTTATATCCAAAAACATTTTCAAACAAATCACCTTTTTCCTGTACAGCCAGCTGTTCCAAATTCAAAGCCGAATGAGAATTTGTTCTTATTGTTAAAGTGTCTTTTTCTATCTTAAAAGTTATATTCTGGAATTTCTGCTGGTGACTTCTGTCCAAAGCATCTGAAATCCGCAATATGGCAGAAAGTTTTAAAATGCACATTCTGTCAGACCTGGCCATCAGGTGGACTTCAGCATCTTCCTGGGGCTGCAGGGCAGAACGGTGAAACTTCGCAATGGAAGCAACAATTTTTAAATCATCTTTTGTCAGCCCGAAAATTTCAGAATTTTCAATTATGTATTTGGAATGAAGATTATGGTCTTTTGCCCTTATCAACATTCCAATGTCATGCAAAATGGCACTCACTTCCAGCAAAAGTCTTGTGTGGGGGCTGGCATCCATTTCGTCTTTCATGCAGTCATAAATCATCAGACTCAATTTAGCCACATAGAAGGCGTGCTTTTCGTCCCCCTGGTACTTTTTTAGCAAAGTGCATGCGCTTGTAACAATCTGTTCGTTAAATTCCTTACTGAGGGCTGGATTGTCACCGCTCATTTGACTTAAAATTATGCCTTCCCTCAAGGAAGTGTCCGGCACCAGAATAGATTTTACATTTGTTAAGGCAACAAATTTCTGGTAAGCCAAAAGCGAAATCTGGAAAGTTTGGGCATCATTTTGTGAAAGCTTAAAATGGGCAATACATTCTTCCAAAGTATACCGCTGCACTTCTTCCACCAGATTTTCAAAATCCTTCCTGTCAATTTGCCACAAAAAAGGCGAAATGGCCCGGCCCGTAAAAAGTGCTGCAACTTTTAAATCGCCACCCAAAGCAATAAACTGGTAAACATCGTGCAAGTTAATTTCTGTTTTTAAAGAAATTTTTGTATTTTGAATGTACTCTTCTACATATTGCCTTAAGTCCTGGTTCGAACCTGAAGCGGTGCGAATTTTTTCATCAATCAAAATTGTTCCCAGACGAAGCGAGTGGGCACCAACCATGTGCCCCTTTTCCATCAGCATAATTTCTGTGGAAGCCCCTGTAATTTCAAGAATGATGGAATTTTTTTCTTCCAGCAAAAGGTTTTTGTCTTTAAGACATTCCCTGACTGCAACGTACATAAGGCGGTTTTCTTCAATACCGTCAATAACGCGGACAGTAAAACCTGTTTTTATTTTGATTCTGTCCACAAAAGGGTCACGGTTGTTTGCCGAACGAACAGCACTTGTTCCGATTACTGTAGTTTCCTGCCTTGAAATGCCCCATGTAGACAGCTGCTCCCCAAATCGGTTTAAAATCCTAAGGCAGGAAAGCAAGGTTTCCCTACTGATGGAACCTTTTGTAAAAACATCGCGGCCAATCCCCAAGGGCACTTCACTGCGGTCAAGAATATTGCGCTTTTTTTGAGTAGAATTATTTTCTGAATCTTTTGTAGTGACGATTTCGGCAACAAGGAGGCGAATCCCCGTAGAGCCGATTTCAATTACAGCCTGCGGGTTTTGCAACATTTCCTCCTTGCGCTAACTTTGTGCCAAGCAGTTCTGCAACTAAATTACAGCTTGTCTATAAGCATTGAACATTTGCCCGATGGAATAGGTAAAGTCTTTTTCTTTTGATCAAGAATGTTGATTGTAAAGTAGTAAAGCTTTTCACTTTCCATTTGAATTTCCCAGCCTCTCTGGCTTTTATTGCTAAGAATTGTAATTAAGTTGCGTTTAAGAGACAGCTTTTCAATTCCCATAATTTCCAGGTTAGGAATAATCCAGTCAACAGTTTTTCTAGGCAAACTGATGCTCAAGCCAATAACGTTTTCAATCATCAGTGTGATTGTAGAAAGACCTATGTAATGCAAAAAGTGCTTGCGTGGGAAGTCCGGCTGACCGCGTAAAGATGCAGGGCCTTCTTTCGTAGGCAAGTAAGCTTCAAATAAATCGCCTTTTTGCTTTTTGTCTAAAGGATAAAGGGCTTCCAAAATGAAGTAGAGGTGGCGGATTGTACATTCGCGGGCAAAATCATACTTCTGGTATTTTTCCAGCCCCTTTATAACCATAAAGTTGAATGTAGGAAAAACTGAACCCTTGAAAGCTTCACCAGATTCCCTGAAGTCAGGGCTGTCTGCGCTTAAAGAAGGAAATGGATGTTCTGTTCCGAATGTGTCCGGATTGCTCAAGTGGCTGATAAGTTTTTCCGCACGGTCAGCATTTGGCAGTTCCGCAAGAAGAGGCCAAAATCCAGCGATTGTCTTGTGGGCTAAACGGCCTTCGTTTTTGTCAAGATCGTGGTAAAATCCAGTGTCATTATCCCACATAAGGCCGTTAATTCTGGTCTTAAGACTGAAGTACATTTTTTTGTACTGAAAACTTATGTCCTTGTCATTTATGATGTCACCCAAAGCAGACATGTGGGCCGCATTAATTGCCATGCAGCAGTTAAAGTCAATCGGGTAATAAGTGCCTTTTCTAGGTGAATTGAACATTGCAGATGCTTCGTAAGGGGCTGCATAAAGACCATTTTCTTTTTTGAAAGTGTCATCAATCCACTTCATGTATTTTTGCAAAATAGGCATTACTTCCTTAATTCTGCGTTTGTTAGCACTCTTGTGGTAAAGATTGAATTCGGCCCATGCAAAAAGAGGTAGTCCGACGCCTTCGGGATTAGACTTTTCTACAATAGGCTTCTTTGTTTTAGCATCATACTTGCAGCGAATGGCACCGTTTGCTTCCTGGCGCTGGTAAAAATAGTCAATATTTGCGCTGGCAGAGTAGTTGCGGTTTGAATAAACCAGGAAAAAAGAAGAGAAAATTGATTCATTCTGGTCAAGAATGTACTTGCCTTTTGTAGGGTAGATAAAATAGCCGTCAGGGGTGTTTTCCCCTGTTTCCGGGTTAATCCAGAATTCAGACAGCCAGTTCCATGTTTTGTCATAAATATCAACAAAATCCTGGTCGTAAAAATGGATTTTCGGAAAATCGTGTTTGTTCACAGTAACTCCTGGAAATTAAAAAATCAATTTCTCTTTTCTAAATAGCGGCAAAATTGATTTTTACCGCTTGGTTTATCATTATATCATAAAAATAATAAAATTGATATTTAAATGAGAATTTTTTTTATTTTTTCTTTAAAATTATTCTTCTTCAAGTGTGATTGGACTGGCTGCGCTTATGAATGAGTCACTTGGATCGCAGAAAAGGCGGATAAGTTCCACCTCTGACCGCTGCCTTGATTTTAAAAGCAGAACTTTTGATGCTTCATTGTAAATGTAGCCACTGGAATTGTAAGATTCAAAGCGCGGATCTGAGCGGAAAATAACACTTTGGATTTCAATTTGTGAATGGAAAGAAGGAACGCCTTCCATAAACATATAGTGGCTGTAGTTAACAGGGAATTTTATGTTTACGTTTGCAGTACCATTCGCGTCTTTTGAATAGCTTATATTCTCCGCACAAGTCCAAGCCCAGACAGCATCCTTTCCGTAGTAACCCAGAATAACTGTGTGAGGATAGTAAAAGTTTTCCGCAGCAATCAAAGGGTAAAGTTCTGCAAGTTCCTGGAGGGAAAAATTATTTTCGTTTGCCCTTTCCTTTTGCATTGCCAGGCTTACAAAAAGTCGGCCTGCTTCCTTGTAGTCTTGCCTGCCGCTGGTTTGGCCCAGATTTATAAGTGCCTGTCCCAGTTTTATGCCGTCAGTAAAGCTTAAATCCTCATTAAAGGCAAAGGTGTCATCTTCAAAAGTGCAGTGGCCTTCAAGCATTTCTACGCAATAGTTTACGGCTTTTTCCAAAAGTGAAGCCAGAATAACATCCTCTTTGTGGAGTTCAGTGTATGTCTGGATTATGCCGCTTGCCTGTGGAACGGTAACTTCAAAAATTTCGGCTTCAATCATTTGTTTTGGGAAAGAAAGAAGGCGGATTGTTTCATCCTGCCACTTTTCCTTCAAAAGATAATCCGCAATGTTTGGAACAGTAAAAATGTCCGCATTTGTGGCGTCCAGGGCAGCTTTTACGCGGTTTTGTGAAGATTCTTTTTCGACTGCCAGACTTCTGTAGTTTTCATCAAGATTTCCGAAAAATGGCGCTGTGTAGTAAGTGCGGCGGCTGCCTTTTTTGTATGATTCCGGGATTGAAGCAATCGATTCGTTATATCTTCCTGAATAAGAAAGTTCTGCAATGTAGGCTGCAACAATATTTTCTGTAAGCTGATCATAATTTCTTGCAGCCAAAATCAAATTTACATCTGTAACCACTTTCTCTCTAAGAAATTTAATATTTTGACCGTATGTAACTTCATCGCTTCCCCTGTAAGAGGCCAGCTGGTCAAAAGTAAAGTGTTTTTCAGGATCGTAAAGGGCAAAGCTTGCAAAACCTTCTGTGCCGGACAAGTGAACTGTATTAAGATTTACCTGTGAAGAAATAAGGGCCATTTGCTGGTTTTTATTTTTTACAAGCACCCTGTTTGTTGCCTGGGAGTCAAGCTTTACAGATTTGTCTGTCGTGTATGTCAAAAGCATCTGGTCTTTTCCCTGGGACGGGTGGGAGGTTATGTAAAGGGCAGCATTTTCTGTGTAATCCGAAAGTGAAAAACACAAAACTGAGCCGTCAGTAAAATTAAAGGCAACTGAAAGATCATTTACTTCTGTAAAAGATTCCAGCTGTAATTCATGGATTTTTCTTGAGTAAGAAGAATAGGCTTTTACCGGATTCTCACTGTCGCCTGTGAAAGTAATGCCCTTGTATGTCAGGCGAAACTGATTTTTGAGTACAAGATTTTCATTTTCGTCTTCGGTTTGCGCTAAAGTGATTCTCATTCCTCCAATATTTTTAGAAATGACAGATTCACTCTTAAATTGCAAAATAAAAATACCGACAATAAGAAGGGCATATATTACTATGAGCCCAAAAATTTTTCTTACAGGATGATTGTACATATAAAAAATATATACGTTCAATTTACAAATTTCAATTGACTTGCTTTGGAAAGGGGAAGAGCTTTTTTCAGGCGCATTTGGAATTTCAGGAGAGATGTCACTTTTTACGAGGTAAGTCTGAAGAAAAACTAAATATTTTGAGGAAAATATGAAAAGATTTGTCAGGATAATTTGCCCTTTACTTTTGTTTGTTGTTGCTTTGACCCTTACTTCTTGCGTAACAACGAAAATTTCTGATTTTTTTGGGGATATCTTCAACAAAACAGAAAAGGAAAATAGCAGCAGTCAGGAAAGTGAAGAACTTGTTTTGGAAAAAAGTGAATCCAGTCCGGAAGACGTTTCTCAAAAGGATGATTCACAAAAAGATGATTCACAAAAAAATGAGTCACAAAAGTCTGCTTCTGAAACAGAAAAAAAACTTTCCTTAAAAGAGCCTTCGAGTGCGGCGGATTCAAAAAATCAGGAAAAAGAAATTTCTGGTGGCCAAGCAAAATCTGAAGGTAAAAAATCCGCTTCAAAATCCGCAGAAAAAGCAAATGAAAAATCCTCCGGAAAAAAAGTGATGGAAAACGAAGCTTTTGCCCAGGAAGAAAAGCCTTTCGTAAAGATGGAATTTATTCAGTCACTGTCAGACGCTTTGGAAACAAGTCCTGCCATAGAAGTGCTGCCTCTTTTTGACAATGTGCCGCAGGAATACCAGAATGAC
>CAVCWN010000176.1:0-6938 GCA_963605975.1 Desulfovibrionaceae bacterium
AAGTAAACTTTGCCACTTGCTCAGCTTTGTTGTGTCTTCCGCTACCCCTTCTGCGGGGACACCCCGCAACGCCCCGTATCTTTTTAGAATGAACTTACTCGTCAGAATCTGCTACTTCCGGCAGGGCTGTTCCTTTTGTATATTCTTCAGCGGTGATTATAGAAGATCCGTCATAAATAACATTTCCAACGTTGAAAACAGAAAGGCAACCATTTTTATTAGTATAAAGCTCTGTTAATTTCATGTGGATGTCAGAAGATTCCGTATCAATTTCTACAAGGCCGTCCTTGTAGGAAGAAAAAGTACTTTTTATACCATCCACTTCCTTACTGAAACTTGCAAAAAGACCTTCACCATCTGTTCTTGGGAAGCTTTCATTTATTATGTAATAAGAGTCTCCATTTTTTACCAGTGAACCATAAACTTTATTTGAAGAATTATACATAATTCCATCTTTAATGGTGTATGTAGCCCTTGTGGTAGATGCTGTGTATTTATTGTCTTCAAGCGAATAAGTGAAGCGCATTTCTTTTGCACTAGTATTTGTAAAAGCATACCATATTTCACTTCTTTCTTTTTCTGTTTCTTTACTTGTGCGATAAAGGTAAAGACTTTCGTCATCTGCAAGACTTACAGAGCTTGTTTTCATAGCGGTTTCAGTCACATTAGGAACACTTCCTATGTTTACAATCAAAACACCTTTTTGGTTAACATACTTTGTATTTTTAAAACCGCTGCCTCCTAACTGTACTAAAAAAAGCAGTCTGCCGTCTTTTTCCGGAAGGGTTACACTTATGTCTATTGTAAGACTTGTGCTTGAAAATTCTTTTAAAGTTGCCGTAAAGTCTTCAAGTTCGCTGGAAAAATCACTCATTTCCAAAGTTTCAGCAGCCAAAAACTGCGTAGAAAAAAAGCCTTTTGCACTATCGCCAGCTTCTAAAGTTTCAAGGGTTTCATCTGTTAAAGGATTGTCACTTAAGTCAACTGTTATTGTTTTTTCTAAAGTGCTTCCCTGGTTTGCAGACACAGTTGCTACATCAGAAGAAGGTCTTTCTTTTGGTTTCTGGCAGCCTGCAAGCGAAAGTGCCAAAAGGGCTGCTCCCGCAATTAAAAATGATTTCTTCAAAGTTTTCATAAAATCTCCTCTTGTAGTATGAATTTATTTAATTGTAAATATACAGGGGGGGGGTATGTCAACTTTATTTTTCAGCCTTGCCTTTTTTTTACTGTTGAAAGTAAAAGGTATTGTCATCTCCAAAAAACTTGCAAAACTTGTAGCTTCCTGTATAATGAACCTCATGCGAAATTTTCGAAAATTATTAAGCTTATGTGTGGTCTTGTGTGCCTTGCCATGTTTTGCGGAAAACAGTGGGGTTCTTGTAAAAAGGCAAAAAGTAAAAGTGGATGGCGAAGTCAAAAAATTTGAAGTTTATACCTATAAGTGTGATTTTGTCTTGGATTTTGTCTATTCTGGATATGGCGCTCAAGTGGTAAAGGAACCTTTTTCGAAAGACGTAATATATAAGGTTAAAGCAGGCGATCAAATTCCTGTGGAAGCTGTAATTTCATACAAGGGTGAAAGTTGGAGTGCACCAACATTTGCGAAAGTTCAACTTCAGGATGGCAGTAAAGGCTATATCTATACAAGTAACGAGCGCTTTTTTGAAAACGGAGATTATTCTTACATACGAACAATGAAAATTGATGGCAAGCCTGTGGATATTTTAAAACACACTGATTTCTACAGTGCGGTTTCGGAAAATATTTATGAAGAGCCAAGTGAAGACTCAAAGGTTTTGCATAAGGGCGAATGTGACGAAGATGACTATCTTATTTACGCTTTGGAAATCTCGCGTGATTACAAATGGTGCAAGATTCGTCAGGCAGGTTTTACTGGCTGGGTCAAGACTGAATGCTTGAGCAAAGAGCGTGGCGGTCCAAAAATTGACACTCCCGAAACTCGTGTTAAGTGGGTTCTTATTTGGAGCAACGAAATTTAGGTTCGTGGGGCAGTTCGCCATGCCTAGCAAATGTTGGCCAATTCTCTCAAGGTGAAAACGTATAAAAATTTTCAAGAAGTTCTTGATAAACTAGGGATTGAAGAATAATGATTGGTACCTGCCCCCATTCAGATTTATTTGGCTGATTTTTCAAAAATCCCTTTACTTTAATATTTTACCGTTCGGGAAAAATTATTTAAAATCCGACTGTTTTTATCTTGATTTTACCGTTCGGGAATGTTACCTTTTTGAATATGAAGGTTACCGATATAGAATCAATTTCAAAACTTGTAAAAGAAAGAAGGCTTTCCTTGGGTTTAACGCAGGCACAGACTGCTGAAATGTGCAATGTAGGAAATCGCTTTTTTTCTGAACTGGAAAATGCCAAATCCACATTACAAATTGACAAGGTTTTACATTGCTTAGAAATGCTTGGAATAAATTTGTACGCAGTAAACCGCGAAGACGATTCGGAGAAAAATAAATGAAACTGAATGTCTTTTTAGGAAAGAAAAAAGCCGGCAGCCTGTATTCTACAGATAATCGTGGAGTGGTTTTTACTTATGACAAAGATTATCTTTTATCTGCTGATTCTGTAAAACTTTCACTTTCCCTCCCATTGCAGGCAGAAGAATTTTCTCAAAAGCAATGTATTCCTTTTTTTTCAGGGCTTTTGCCGGAAGAAGATACAAGAAAAAAAATTGCGGACTATCTTCATATTTCAGACACAAGTACGTTAAAACTGCTGGAAGCCTTGGGCGGGGAATGTGCTGGACTGATTTCTATTCTTCCTGAGGATTCTACTTGTAATTTTACCGAAAGTTTTCAGCTGAATGAAGAAAATTATGAAGAACTTTCTGAAGAACGTTTGTGCGAATTTATAAAAATGATGCCGGAACGTCCTTTGATTAAAGTTGATGATAAACTCAGACTTTCACTTGCTGGTGCCCAGGAAAAACTTGCTCTGGCAAAAATAGAAGGCAAATGGTATTTGCCATTAAACGGAGCTCCATCAACTCATATTTTAAAACCTGCAAAATACGGAAACTTATCTTCAATTGCACAAAACGAATATATTTGCATGACATTAGCAAAAGAATTGGGACTCAAAGTTCCTGATGTTGATTTATTAAATTTCGACGGAAAAGATATTTTTGTAGTTGAACGTTATGACCGCCACATCGAAGGAAATATGATTCAACGTCTGCACCAGGAAGATTTTTGTCAGGCACTTGGAATTTTAAGTACGGAAAAATATCAAAGTGACGGTGGACCTGGGATTTCTTCCATATACAATTGCATAAAGGAAAATCTTACGGTTCCTGCTTTAGAACTCAAAAAATTTTTAACTTATGTAATTTTTAATTATCTTGTAGGAAATTGTGACAGCCATGGAAAAAATTATTCCATCTTGTATTGTAAAAATACAACAACTCTTTCTCCCATGTACGACATTGTGGCTACGACAATTTACCCTTTTCTTACAGATAAACTTTCAATGAAAATTGGCAGTCACTACGAAATAGACAAAGTCTGTAAGGAAGATTTTGCTCAGTTAGCAAAGGATTTAAACATAAAACTGTCTGTTATTCAGGGGATTTTTAAAGATTTTTCTTCAAAATTGGATAGTGCATTCGAAAAGTTAAAAGAAAATCCGAAAATTGATTTGTTCCTGCTTGAAAAGATTTTTGATGAAGTAAGAAAACGGCTTTTTACCCTTCATGCGAAATGCGATACTCTTCTCTGATTTCTTCCGGCAGGCCGTTTTGAATCATCGCCTTAACTTTATCTTCACTGCCATCTTTTATTGCCTGTTCATAATACCAGCACTTAAAATTCAACATGGCGAGAGTCTTTTTCAGTTGTTCAATTTCTTTTTCCGTCCGTTCCTTTTGCTCTTGAATCAATTTGTAGCGATTTGAATAAGTGGAAGGACCTTGTGCGCACCAATCCATAAAACGCCTTATATCCTTAATTTCAAGACCGGATTTTTTAAGACATTCAATTACCCGCAGGGCCTCAATTTCCCTGTCACTGAACTGGCGGACACCGCCTTCCCTCTTTAAGAATGGAAAAAGCCCCTCATTGTCGTAGTAGCGGAGGGTTGAAATTGGTAAATCAAACATTTGTGAAACTTGACCGATTGTGTACATGGAAAATCCCCTTATATTTAGTGTCATGCTGAATTTAGTTCAGCATCTACTTTTGTAACAGATCCCGAAACTAGTTCGGGATGACGAAATTCTAAAAAAAATCTTGACCTAAAGTCAACTTTAGGTTGTATCTTTAATATAGCACGGTAAAAAATGCGGTGCAAGACGTAAAATCCCCCAAACAAAGAGGAAGTAAAAACAAATGAAAAAATCAATTTTAATTTTAGGAGCAATGATGATGGCAGCAATGGCAAACGCAAAATCAATCGTAGTTTATTATTCAAAAACCGGCGAACAGTATGGCGTTGGTGTGATTAAAGAAGGCAACACTGCAAAAGTCGCAAAAGAAATTGCAGCCCAGACAGGCTCAGACATTTTGGAACTTAAAACCGTAAAAGAATATCCGGAAGGTTACAGCGAAACAACAAAAATTGCCCAGAACGAACTTCGCGAAAATGCCCGCCCAGAACTTTCCACAAAAATTCCAGACCTTTCACAATATGACACAGTTTATTTGGGCTACCCAATTTGGTGGGGAAACGCTCCCATGTGCGTTTACACTTTTTTGGATGCGGTGGATTTGTCTGGCAAAACCGTAAAACCTTTTTGCACTCACGAAGGTAGCGGTGCAAGCGGCACTCAGGCAAAAATTCAAAAGGCTGCGAAAGGGGCGGATGTAAAGAGTGTTTTGGCAATCCGTGGAACTGTGGCTCAAAAAGATGCGGATGCGGTGAAAAAAGAAGTTGGCGGGTGGATTGGAAAGTAGCAGACTTTAAAAATAGTCCCACCTTTTGCAGTTGCAACAAGATTTGTTACAGATGCCAGGGCTGTTGTGTCTGTTGGGGTTGCGTCATCACTTTCTGTCTTACAAGCGGCAAAACAAAAAGTTAATCCTGCAAGTAACAAAAACGCAAGATTTTTAATTGATTTTTTCATCTTTTTCATCCGTAATGAAAAATTATTATATATTGTGTTATCCTGAACTCGACTCAGGATCTGTTATTTAATACAGATGCTGTGCGAAGCCGCCGAAGGCTAATGAATTTAGCATGACACATTTAAAAACAAAAAGACCGCCTGCACCTCGCGGATTTTTCCACGGACACAAACGGTCTTACCCTCACCGAAAAAATATTGTTAAAGAAAGATTTATCGCTGAACTGAACAAGTGTATAATCTCCTTTGTCTTTGTCAGGAGCTTTTAAATATTTGTTTGGTTTTTATTTTACGACTAATTTCCCGACTTTTGTAGTTATGCAACTTTATAAATTTTCGTGAGTTTACTCACTGTTTTTTTCGTGATATTTATGCACCTACAGAATCAAGACGATAAAAGTCGACTGATTGAAAAACTTTCTTAATTTTGAAAAAATAGGACTATGAACTTTAACGGTGCAGAATCCAGCATTGCGGTAACTCAATTCATCGAACTTCTTTCTATTATTTCCGTCTTGAGCATCGCCTTTGTGATTTTTCTTTTGCTCCATTTAAAAAATCGCGAAAAAAATAAAGCCCTCGAAGAGCAGAACAAAAAAGAAAAACTTGTAACCGAAACAATTACTCGTGTTCAGGAAAACGAACGAAAGCGAATCAGCACAGACCTTCACGATACCGTAACGCAGGACATACGAACGGCCCTGCTCTTTGTGCGAAAACTTGAAAATTCCACTGAATTAAACGACGAGCAGAAAAATCTTCTTTTAAAAATACAGAAAATTGAAGAACAGAATCTTAGGAATATCCGGCACATCATAAGAAATCTTACCCCCGCAGAAATTACAAATGCGAATTTTGTTCAGCTGCTTTCAGAGTTTTGTGAAAACACAAGCGAAGCAGGCGAAATCCTTGTAAAATTCCACGCAGAACCTTCCCCACTTTTTCTAAAACTGACCGCGGAACAAAAACTCCACATTTTTAGAATCGTGCAGGAAAGTGTGAACAACGCCCTAAAACATTCGGAGGCAGAAGAGGTAAGCGTGATTGTACGCGAAGAGGATGCCGGGACAAAACTTTTATTTTTGATAAGCGATGATGGAAAAGGATTTTCAAACACCGAAGAAGTCGCAAACGCCTGTAAAGATTTGGAAAACGCCAGTGAAGAGTCAATCTTAAACGAAAGCACCCACTTAGGCCTTCGCGGAATGAAAAGCCGTGCAGAAATCTTGGGGGCAAAACTGGAAATTAAAAGCGACAGCGAAACCGGTACGCAAGTAAAATTAGTGATGCCAGTATGAAGTCCAACCCGTCATTCCGAATTTAGTTCGGAATCTCCTGAGATGCTGACACAAGAGGGATTTTCCCAACACCCTTGTAGCACAAATACCCCAGCGGCACGCAAATGCCCTTATCCAAAATATTCACCGGAATACGTGGAAGCAGAGCCGAAACAAAAGTGGGAATGTTCGACGAACTTAAAAAAGTGTACATAAAACGAATTTGCGAATCTTCCTTATAATGTGCAAGGGCGTTCAAAAACATAAAAATAATGGCACCTTCAAAACTTAAAATCAGTGCAACAAGAAAAATCAAAAGAATGATGTCCACCGCTTCAATGACTTTTCGCTTTTTAAGGTAAATGCGAATTATAAAAACAAGTGAAATGCTGCAAATCATCCAAAAAAGCGTTACCGCCTCAAGATGATTTACAATTAAAAAAAGCACATGCGAAAGCACCGCACAGATTAGCCCCGAAGTAAGCCCAAAAAAAGCCGCCGACACCGTAAAAAGAGTATCAGCATAAAGCGGAATGGGATTAAAATTGTTCAAAAAGTGCAGAACCATATTC
>CAVCWN010000177.1:0-3318 GCA_963605975.1 Desulfovibrionaceae bacterium
AAGCAGGGCTTCCACCTTGTCTGTTTTTTCCCAAGGGAATTCTTTTCGGCCAAAGTGACCGTAAGAAGCAGTAGGTCGGTAGATAGGGCGCTTAAGGTCTAAAGTCTTAACGATTCCGGCAGGGCTGCAGTCAAAAACTTTTTCTAGGCCAGCTTCAATCTTTGCCCTTTCCACCTTTTCTGTTCCAAAAGTATTTACGTAAATGGAAACAGGTTCTGGAATGCCAATAGCGTAAGCCAGTTCTACTTCTGCCCGGTCAGCAAGGCCTGCAGCAACAATATTTTTTGCAATATAGCGGGCCATGTAAGCCGCAGAACGATCCACTTTGCTTGGATCCTTACCAGAAAATGCACCACCACCGTGGCGGCCCATTCCACCGTAAGTGTCTACAATAATTTTTCTGCCAGTAAGACCAGAGTCTCCGTCAGGACCACCGGTAACAAATTTGCCGGTAGGATTAATGTAGTAAAGAGTGTTTTTGTCCAAAAGACCAGTCGGTTCTAAAACAGGCTTAATGATTTCTTCAATAATTGTTTTCTGGATTTGGTCATGTTCAAGACCATCATCATGTTGGTGGGAAAGAACAACAGTATGGATTCTGACAGGCTTGTATCCTTCATATTCGATTGTAATCTGGCTTTTTGCATCCGGCCGCAGCCACTTGATTTTACCGGTGTGGCGCAATTCGTGGGCTTTTAAAAGCAGCTTGTGGGCATAGTAAAGAGGTGCCGGCATGTACTCTGGTGTTTCGTTGCAGGCAAAACCAAACATCATGCCCTGGTCCCCAGCCCCCTGCTGTCCCTGATATTCTTCAAGCCCCTTTCCTTCAACACCCTGGGCAATATCTTCGCTTTGGGCATGCAGGCGGTTCATAAAAATACAATTTTTTCCGTCCAGGCCAACGCTTTTGTCATTATAGCCAATGTCTAAAGCAACCCCTCGGGCAGTGCGTTCAACATCCGCAGAAAACTGCTTTTCTTCTTCAAAAGAAAGCTTCTTTGAAAATTTAATTTCACCGCCAACAAGCAAAAAATCAGTAGAAGAAAAACATTCACATGCAACATGGGCATTTGGGTCTTTAGAAAGGCACAAGTCCAGCACAGCGTCCGAAACCTGGTCACACAATTTGTCCGGGTGACCTTCACCAACAGATTCTGAAGTAAAAAGATAATGATTAGAAGGGATAGTTCTCATGAGAGACTCCTTTTTAGCAAGATTTGTCTGTCCACACAGGAAGACCTCCGCTCTGCAATTTGGATAAATCAGCGGATAGAATGCCGTAATGTTATGCCTATTAAGAAAAACAATCAATAGCGTAATATATTTTTTTCTTTTTTTTGGAGAAGGCGTTTTTAAAAACGGCTTTTAGGGGCGGGGACAAAGAGTTTTTTTGTGGAGGATTTTGGATTTTTTTTGGAAAGAAATTTTCTTTTTTGCCCAGCCCCTGCAATCCGACTAGGGCCTAGCCTGCTATGGAGCAATGCGAAGCAGTCGGCCCGGCTAAGGGCCGACCGAGCGGCAGCGAGTTGCGGAACAGCAGTTAAAGGCAGGCGGTATGCTTCAAAAAAAAACAATAAAAAATCAGGTCTTTATTAAAGAAGAAATTTTCTTTATAATTTACCCATGAAATTTGGCAAGTTGACTTTTTCTTTTCTGCTGGTGGCGTCTTTTTTGGCGCTGACTGCTTGTTCAAAAAATAAGACCCGCACTTATTCGCAGAGAACAAAAAGAGACACTAGTAACGATTATTTAATTCAAGTGGTGGAAGATGCGGCCCCTGACACAGAGGAGGCGCCACTTGAGCCCTGGGATTTTAATGGCCAGGTTGTAATTTTTTTTGGTGAAGGTTTTAATGACCAGAATTTTATAGACGAAACGATGGCTCTTATAAAAAAGAATTTTGGTCTTACAACAGAACGCGATATTGATTTTATTGTTCCTCTTGTTTACCCAAGGGATTTAAAAGATGGCCGCATTACAAGTGCTGCTGACATTACGGACAAACTTTCTTCCGGTTACATCATTATTGGATCTCCTGTTGACACTGATTTGATGACGACAAAGCTGGCTGATGATTACGACTGGCACATCAACTATCCAGTAATTTCTTTGCTGCCGACTGATACTTCCAGTGCAAACATTCTGGGCCAGGAAGCGTCATGCACTTTGATTTTGGAATATGGCAGAAAGTTGTCTTCTTCTGCCTTGCAGGATTTGGGCAAGCAGTTAATTTTAAATTCCCTTTCATTAATTGTTGGTTTGCATAAGGATTTTGGCTACAAGGCTAATTTTAAAATTGGCGGTGAGCTGATAGTTCCTGCCCAATACATTTGCGGCCCAATTTACAAGGCTGAAGCTTACCGCGATCCTGTTATGAATATTGCTTCCATTAATCACTTTATTTTTAAATAGGCTTGTTCAAAGTTGCCTCTAAAAATTGCTGCCCTGAAAGTAAAAGTGTTTTTTTTCGGGGCAAGTCTAAAATGGCGGACTCTTTAAAAGAGGAAGTTTTATAATGCTGGAATTAATTCAAAATAATACAAAACTTATTGGCTGCGAAAATGACTGCCAGGCTTTGGCCACAAAAGACCGTGCTGATCTTTTAGTCATTTCTGACACCCATGGTGGCATTCAAAATCTTTGTACGATAATAAAAAATGCTGGCCCTTCATGCCAGGCTCTTTTGTTTTGTGGTGACGGCATAAGTGATTTGTTCACCCTGATGCACAGGACAAAAAGTGACATGGAACTATCTGCTGCTTTTCCTCCGGTGGTTGCCTGCGTAAAGGGCAACAATGATGGCGATCTTATTTTACTGAATGAAAGTATTGTCCGCATCCCTAAGGATTTAGTTTTTTCTGCCGCAGGTCACAGAATTTTTATGACTCATGGTCACGATTACCGCCTTTATTCGGGCTTTGTATTTTTATATGATGCGGCCAAGGCTTTTAAAGCAGACTTAACTTTTTACGGACACACTCACCTGGCCGCAGTCACAAAAAAAAGAAAAGATTTAATTTTAAATCCCGGTTCCGCTTCTTTACCCCGCGGCGGCCAGGCCCCTTCTTTTGCCATAGTTCATGTGGATTCAAAAAAACGAAAGTCGACTTATACTTTTTACCGTGTAGGGGAAGATGTGGTGGAACTTTATGATGGGGCGCGAATTTTGAAAGGGTAATGGCTTATTTAAAAACGCTGTTGGTGGTTTTAAGGGCATTTGATTATTTCGTAAACTGGCGCCCCGAATTTTGGAGGGACAAATGCTTAGTTAAAAACGCTGTTGGTGGTTTTAAGGACAAATGTTCCTTTCGTAAACAG
>CAVCWN010000178.1:0-2691 GCA_963605975.1 Desulfovibrionaceae bacterium
GGTTTTGTGGTTCAGTATATTTTAAAAAATGATTCGCCTTTTGCCTTAAAAGGAATTTTTGTTGTTGAATGTAACTTGAATGTTCCCAAAAAAATGACCGAAACAAACGCCCTGGATGCAGAAGTCATTTACAATGCTGCCAGAAAGACCATTAATACTGAAAAGAAATTTTTTGTTGAAGATGGAATTTCTACAATCAAGTTAAATGATACAAAGGCAAAACTCAGTTTTATCGTAGAGCCAAACGAAAATTCCGGCTACCTTTACGAAAATATTTCTTTTAAAAGACCTCATGCTGACGAAAAGGGCAATATCAAAATAGAAAATATTTCAAGCACAGCGGTAAATTCTTTTTTCTGGAATGTAGACCTTGCGGCTGGTATGGAAATGGAAAAAACAATAAACTTTTCCATTATCCCTGAAATCAAAAATAAAAAGAAAATTTCTGATTCCTAAAAAAACTTTGCCAGAAAAGTTTTTATGTCAGCTTCAACCTGGCATTCCCACTTTTTGACAAAGCTTTTTAGCGCCCTTTATCTTCCACGAAGCTTTTTTAAAAACTTTTTGTGGAACCATGCCCTGAACTTTTCAGCCCTAATGTACAGCCTGTAATTTTTTTCATTCAGAGGAATGTCAAAACTTCCAGGCCTGTGGATTATAGCCCCACCAAAACCTGTTTTAAAAAGATAAAGACCATGCATAGGATGATTTTCATCATCTGTAGGAGGCATGCCGTAAAAGTCGTAAACAGGGCAACCGTAATCCTTAGCATCTTTAATGGCAGTCCATTGCAAAAGGTAAGCCGGCATCAAATTGCGCTTAATATTGCCTGACGCTCCGTAAAGGTAAACAGCTTCTCTTTTGCAAAAAAGGGTAATAATCCCCGCAAGATAGTCATCTTCATGCTTTGCCAGGTAAAGCCTTATTTTTACATCATCATCTTTTTTGCCCAGCAAATCCAGGTAATATTGCTTTCCATGAAAACTAACCCCGTCACGCTTTGACGTAATAGAAAAGAGTTCATAGAATTTTTCAAAAGCATCATTTAACTTTTCAGAAGAAAAATCATATTTTTCTACACAAACGCCTTTTTTTGAAGACAAGCGGATGTTGTATCTCCACTTTGATTTCATGTTTTGAAGAATTTCATCTTCTGACTTTTCCAGATTTAAAATGGTCGTGTCTGGCGGCTGAACCGCAACAAGTGACCGTCTGGTTTTTATTTCTTTTGTTTTTAAAAGAGAATCACAGTTTTTTAAAAAGTCATCTTTTTCCTGAATGGAATAAAAATCAATCGGCGGATCAAAGCGAAGACAAATAGTATTCGAAGGAATAAAGGGTTTAACCTTTTCTGCAATGCTTTCAAGCTTTTTAAAATACAATTTTGCAGCTTCTTTTTTATCGGCCTGCTTACTTTCATCATATTCAAAAGCCATCGCAATATATGCAATAGAAAAAGTTTTAATCTTTATGGAAAAAGTTCTTGTCAACAAGGCAAAATAATTTTCCGCATTTGAATAAGACTGACTCTTATATTCTTCACTTGAAATTTCATTTAAAGAAAAATCATCTTTTGACTCATCAGCGGAATTTTCAATTTTAAAATAATGAGCCTTCCACTGATGCTGGGCCTTAAAACCTGTCCAAAATTCTGTCTGCAAAAATCTCTGGTACATAAATTAATGAACCTCTCCATTAAGAGTCTTTTGCTGAACTAAAGGCTTACCCTTTGCCAAAAGTTTTTTTCCATCAATAAGAATATTTTTATCCTTACATTCAATCTTTACGGCAAAGAAATCTTCTGCTGAAATTTCATCAGGTTTTTCTTGGCTTGAATCACAGCCTTCAAGAGTGATTACTGTTCCCACTTCTGCCCAAGGAGCTTCAAGCACTTCAACACAATTTTTGCCACTTTCATCCCTATAGTCTGTAGCAAGAAGCATACCATGGCTTTCAATGCCACGCATAGTTCTAGGTGCCAGGTTAGCTGCAAGAATAATATTTTTTCCAAGAAGGTCTTCTGCCTTTAAGAAAGGCCTCAAGCCAGACTGAATAATTCTTTCCTTTCCAGAACCATCATCCAAAGTTTCTACATAAAGTTTTTCGCCTTCAGGATTATTTTCCACCTTCACAATTTTTGCAACTTTAAGAAGAATCTTTTTGTTAAAGTGTTCCGCCTGGTTTTCTGCCAGTTTAATTTCAGGAACAGCTTTTTTTTCTTTCTTTGATTTTTTATTTTCAGATTTTTCTTCGCCCCTTTCTTTCTGGCTGCCAGAAAATTTCAACTTAAAAGCATCTGCCGTTTTTTGATCTAAAGGAGTAAAGAAAACTTCTGTCTGTCCTACGCATGAAAGACCTTCAGTTTTTCCCAAATCCTGCCATGTAAGACCGCCTTCAACTTTTTCCTGACCAAAGCAAGGTTCAGAAATTTCTTTTCCCAGGAATGAAAGAATTTTTTCAGAAAACTGCGGCATGTAAGGATGACACATAATCATCAAATCTTTAATCATGTAGCAAAGAGTCTTTATAAGCTTTGCGGCCCTTTCAGGTTCGCTGATTCTTGTTTTCCAAGGTTCAGTGTCCTGGAAAGCCTTGTTGCCAATATCAGAAATTGCAAAAATCTGGTGGAAGGCATCTTTTAATTCAGCCCATTCAAGATATTCTGTAATTTTTTCTTCCTTTTCTTTTACC
>CAVCWN010000179.1:0-2112 GCA_963605975.1 Desulfovibrionaceae bacterium
GTCTAAAATCCTTGAAGATTTCAGAGCTGGAAAAATCTCAGTCCTTGTAGCAACAACAGTTGTAGAAGTTGGAGTTGATGTAGCAAATGCCAACTGCATGGTTATTGAAGGAGCCGAAAGATTCGGTCTTGCTGCCCTGCACCAGCTGCGCGGCAGAGTGGGCCGTTCAGCCCTACAGTCCTACTGTTTTTTAATTTATTCCAAAAACATCAGTCAGGAAGGAAAGAGCCGCTTAAAAGCCCTTTACGAAACAAAAGACGGCTTTAAAATCGCCGAAGAAGATTTAAAACTTCGAGGCCCAGGCGAAGTAAGCGGAACCTTGCAGTCCGGCTACCTGGCACTGGGTCTTTCAGATTTAGTGCGTGACAAAGAAGTATTAAAACTTGCCCGCTATGACGCATTTAAGTTCATAGAATCCGGGCAAAAAATACAAAACTAAGCTACATATGTTGCCAGGCGGCTCTTTCTTGAAGGCTGCTGCATTCTACAAATAGCATTTTTTTCTATCTGGCGGATTCTTTCCTTTGTAAGATTGCAGGCTAGCCCTACTTCCTTCAAAGACATAGGCTTTTCGCCACCCAAACCAAACCTCATGCGGATGACCTTTTCTTCCGTAGGCTTAAGAGTTTTAAGCACGCTGTTAATATCTGCCTTCATAGATTCATTCATAGCCTGGGCTTCTGGACCTGAATAAGAAGTATCTTCAATAAAATCACCCAAAGTTGATTTAGAAGCATCTCCTCCCTGCACCTGGGCATCAATGCTTACCATTTCGTGTGAAATTTCAAGCATTTCCCTTACATGACTTGCATCCATTCCCAAAACCTTGCAAATTTCTTCAATCTGCTGGCTTTCACTAAGGCTAGAATTAATTGATTTCTTTACATTTTGAATTTTAACCAGTTCATTCACCCGGTTAAGAGGAATGCGGATGGCCCGGCTCTTTTCGTAAATAGCCTTCATAATTGACTGTCTGATCCACCATACAGCATAAGAAATAAAATGATACCCCTTGCTTACGTCAAACTTTTCAATGGCAATCAAAAGACCAATATTTCCTTCAGAAATAAGATCCGGCAAATCAAGCCCCTGGTTCTGGTACTGCTTTGCAACATTTACTACAAAACGCAAATTGGCATTAACAATCTTGTCCTTTGCCTTTTTGTCACCGGCCTGGGCCTTTTTAGAAAGTTCAACCTCCTCTTCATGTGTCAAAAGAGGGATTTTTTGAATGTCTTTAAGGTAAGAAGTTAAAACATCATCATCAACAGCTTTCATAGTAAACCACCTTTTTCTTTGGGATACTAAATATATAGCAAGTAATGTGCCAACTTTCATTTTTTTTTCGATTTTTTTCATTTTTTTTCGATTTTTTCCGTTTTTTTTCGTTTTTTTCCGATTTTTTTTCCAAAATTTTCCAATATTTTTAAATTTTTTTTGCTTTACATTGATTTACAGACCATTTCAATCGGATATTAAATGATTTTTACCGCTTCCACAGGAAAAATCCCCTTTCCAAACAAAAAAATCCCAGCCAAAATGCCCCAAAGCGGCCAAAAAAGCCAAATTTAAAAAAGAAAATGCGCCAAAATGACACAGAGACATTTTTTTTACAAAATTCCGCATCATTTTGACGCACAAAAAAGGCTTTCCCTAAAGAAAAGCCCCTCTGCCTGAAATAAATTCCTGAAAATCAGCCTTCAACAACAGCAATAACGTCTGACATCTTTAAAATGATGTGTTCTTCGCCGTCAATTTTTACGCTAGTTCCAGAATATTTATCATAAATAACCATTTCGCCAACCTTTACAGTAATTGGTTCCTTTTCTGTTCCATTGCCAACAGCAACAACAACAGCCTGATTTGTCTTTTCCTGAGCAATTTCAGGAATAATAATACCGCCAGCTGATTTTGCCTCAGCCTTGACTTGCTTTACCAGCACCCTGTCTCCAAGTGGACGTACTACCATAATATTCCTCCAATTTTGATTAACAAAATTTAATTTTCTTTTGTACTAAGAAAGATAATAAAAAAAATTTCAAAAGGCAATATTTTTTTTTGAAGCATACCGCCTTTTGTTTAACGGCCCTTTCGTGGCTCGGCTATTCGCCT
>CAVCWN010000180.1:0-6957 GCA_963605975.1 Desulfovibrionaceae bacterium
GAGGCCGTCCGAAGGACCGCGCGCAGCAAGTGGCGGAAGGGCCGTTTAACAAAAGGCGGGATGCTTTAAAAAAATAATAAATAATAAAGATGGATTTTTTAAAGGAAATTGGTATAATGAAAATTCCCGCGCAGGGAAAGGAGAAATTCATGGCAGAAAAAAAACATAAGATTGTATCTGCAACGACTGGAAAAGAGGTGACTGGCAAGGCTAAGGTGGCTGCAAAGCCTGTTGCTAAAAGTGGCAATGCCGGCGGTTTAAGATTTGGCGCAATTCTTCTTTGGATTGTGGCTTTGGTTTTTGAAGTGCTTGCTATTTTGTTGATGTTTGGAAAGATTGTTGTTTTTCCAAAGCTTGCTGACAAAATTGACAGCATGTGGTTTTGGATTGCGGCTCTGGTAATTGATTTTATTTGTGTTGTAATTGGTTCGCAGTTGTGGAAAAAGGCTAACCATATTGATCCGGCTTCTCAAAAGCAGCCTGTTAAATTCTGGTTCCACAATAATTTTGGTGTAATTGTTTCAGCTTTGGCTTTTATTCCTTTTATCATTCTTCTTCTTACAAACAAAGATGCTGATAAAAAATCAAAGACTGTTGGTACAATTGTTGCTGTTGCTTTCATGGCAATTTCTGGTTTGGCAAGTTATGACTGGAATCCTGTTTCCCAGGAAGCGCTTGAACAGGCAGCTGCTGGTTCACAGGTTTACTGGACTGAGCATGGAAAAAAATTCCATCTTTATGAAGACTGCCAGGCTCTTGACCGTTCAGAAGAACTGGTAATGGGAAGTGCTGAACAGGCAACGGAATCTGGCCGCGGTACAATTTGTAAGTTCTGCGAAAAGAGATACGAAAAAGAAGCTTCTGTTCTTGAAAGCGCTGTTGAAGAATTGCCAGAAGCAGCTGGTGAGTAAAAAATTAAAAGGGATTTTATAAGGATTTTTTCTGAATAAAATCTTTTAAACTTTTTAATTCTGCCTGGATGGGAACGGGTTTTACCTGGTTTCCTTCCTGCAGATATTTTTGCAGAGTGTCCATTTTTTTGGAAAGACGATTTTTCATAAAAGTGAACTCTGCATTTTTTTTGTCTTCACATTCAATTTCTTTTACTGCAAAATTTATTCTTTTAATTTCGTCCAGACTGATTTCGCAAAGGGCTGTGTTTCCCTGAACCAGTGAAAAAAAATCAAATGTTGCTTTTGGCATAAAAAAGATTGCCGTGGAATTTTTATTTTCAAAAAGCGAAGACATAAGAAGCTGTGTTTTTTTTATAAGAAAGGTGTTTTCCAAGTTGGATTCAATTTTTTCAACTTCTGTATCTTTTATTTTTTTTACATTCTTTGAAGATTTTTCTGGCCTGACATTTTGTAAAGCACAAAGACTTTTGGAAATGAAGTCCAGTTCATGCCAGGACAAGGCTTCGTCTTTTGGCATGAAGAAAATTTCCTCTTCATTTTGACTTGTCTGATTTTGAGTCCTGAAAGTTTTTTCGTCTGCTGCTTTTTCCATTTTTTTTTGCTCCCTTCTTTTTTTTAGAAAATTAAAAAATAAATTTATAAAGTCGTTTTTTTAACTTTTTTGAATTATAATTGTGGTATCTCTAAAAGTTGCAATTTTTAGAGATACCCTTGTATGTAAGTTTTTGGGGCCAGCTGTTAAATTTTAAGCCTGCCTGACCAATTATACCACAAAGAGGTGCTTTATATGAAAAGAAATTTGTTTTTTACTTTATTTTTTTCTCTTTTCTTTTTGGCTGCCTGTAAGTCAAAGGGGCAGGGTGAAAGTAATTTAAAAAGGAATGTAAAAGAAGATGCTCCTTCTTCAATAGAAGAAAAACTTGATGCTGCAAATGCTGCTTCGTTAACAGAAGAAAATCTTTCCGATGAACTTTTGCCTGTTTTGGAAAAAGAAATTTCTGAAATTCAAGACATAAATCCTTTGGAAAATTTAAATCTTGAATATTTTGAAAGCTGCGCCTTTAATCCTTTTGAAAAGAGGCAGAAAGAAAATTCTTTCATTGATGAATCTGGTCTGGGGACTATAAATTATTACCCGGATTTTTACCCTTTGGGCTGGTCTAAGGATGGTGATTTTGCTTACTGCATAAAGCAGTTTGTGGACGGTGCGGGTGAAACAAGAATTTCTTTTGTAATCCAGGACACTGTTAGTGACAAAATTCTTTTTCGTTTGGACGATACTGTCTGCAACCTTATGTCCCTTTTCTTTTCGAATTATTTTGATCAAATAAAAGCGGCAATTTTGGAAAAGGAAATTATTTTGCAAAAGTCAGAATATATTTGTGATGCAAGCCAAAATGAAATAACTTACCTGGTTCACGCAATGAATGAAAAGGTTGACGAATATGGTATGAAAAAAATTGATTACTTTGTTCAGGCACAAAAGGGGACTGGCAGCAAGATTCTTATGACCAAAAACGATGTTTTGGCAAATTCTGTTTTTGTATGTGGAGCTTTTAAAAGTCCTTATGAGGACCGCCAAGCCCTTCTTCTTGCAGAAGTAGATTTGGGATTTGAAGGTTGTGATATCAATTATATAATTTCCGGCTGTCACACAAAAATTGGTTTTTAAAAAATAAAGGGAACCTCTAAAAAAAAGCGCTTCATCTTATGCAGGATTTTTTCAGCTTAAGGTGGGGCGCTTTTTGTTTTTATGTCAAGTTTAGAAAATTGCAATTTTTAGATTTGGGCTTTTATTTTGAAACTGCCCTTTATCTTTATTTTAACAGAAAAAGTTTTTTGAAATTTTCGTCAACAAGGGCTGAAAGTTTGGCAGGACCGGTGTTGCGCTTCGAAGCAACATAGTCGTAAATGTAGCTTATGTTGTTTGGATTGTTATCCTGATTTTTTAAAGGGCGGGGAGCGTAGTAAGGGGAGTCTGTTTCCAAAAGCAGGCGGTCTTTTGGTACGTAAGAAATTAATTCTGCCATGTCATTTGCAAATTTTTTCCCTGAATAAGTTATTTCTCCGTTAAAGCTGATGTACCAGCCCAAGTCCAGGAAAAAGTCTATTTCGGATTTGCTGTAGGAATAGCCGTGAATTACTCCGCGATTCCATTTAATGGCTTTTAAAACATCTGCTGTTTCGTTAAAGCCTTTGCGCGAATGAACAATAAGGGGCATGTTTAATTTTTTTGCCAATGTCATTTGAAGGGCAAATAAATCGCGTTCGTCTGAAATGGTCTGCCTGTCAAAATAATCGTGGGCCCTGCCTTCGTATTCAAGTGATTCCCAGTCGTGATCAATTCCACACGGGCCAATTGCTACCAGTTTGTCTGCAAATTCATCATCGGAATTTTTAAAGGAAAGAATTGTTTCTTCAAGTTTTTCTACAAAGTCGTAGCGGCTGTAAACAGAATCGTAGGAACCCATTATGCCGGCAGAAAAATAGATGGCGTCTTTTATGCATTTTTGGCAGTCAGCGTCATTCATTAAATCCAGGCAATTCTTAAAAACTTCTGCCCGCTGCCAGATGTCGTCAGGTAAAATGCCAGTGTCCATTGCAAAAAAAGTTTTGCTTTCTGCCATTTCTTTAAGAATTTCAGCGCCATCTTCCGGGGAGGATTTTTCTACAATTTGTGAAAAGTTAAAAAGAAAATCTGAATACATATTTTTATTTTATTTTATTGAAGGATTTTTTTCAAATGTAAGGCGATTTGCTTAAGATGATTTGCCTAAGGCGATTTGATTTAGTCTGTTTTTTACGATGTCTTTAAAGACAATATTTTTGACAGTCTTTGACTTTTCTTACATTTACTTTTCTTTTATAATAAGATTGCTTTTGAGCAAAGGAAATTGCTGTAAAAGACACATGTTGTAAAATCCCTGGAGAAAAAAATGGTAGAAGTAAAGAATATAGAAGTTTTTGGAATAGACCGTGCTTTAAATGCAAAGGGAAATTCTTTTAATGTTGGTGACATTGATACAAGGCAGCCTTTCCAAAAAACTGAAGACAATAAGCAGTGGAAAGTTGCAAAAAGTCTGGGTTCCAATATGATGGCCCACCAGTCACATGACGCTTTTATAAAAGGCATTCTGGTCATTTTTGACATTCGGGGTAACGGTGTTTTTATGCCGGAATTTCAGCGCTACCACTTTGCGGACATTGTGATGTCACAGTCAACAATGCACAGCATGGATAAATTTATGACTGCGGATTATGATCCTTTTACAAAATACGTTTCTGAAAACACAAAAAAAGAAGCGCGGTCAAATTACCAAAAATATCTTGCGGCAAAAGAGTCCGGCAGTAAAGAAGAAATTTATGAAGCCTTTGAAGTGATGGTTCACAATTTGCCACGAGGTTTAGAACTTTGGGCAACTGTTACGACAAATTACTTGCAGTTAAAAACAATTGTCATTCAGCGCTTTCACCACAAAAATGTCGAAGACTGGAAGGGTTTTGTTGAAGCCTGCTATACCATGCCTTACTTTAGGGAACTTTGCGGTTTTAGCGGAGAAGAATGGAATTTGGAAAACTGGTAATTTTTTGCGTCATTTAAAAATCTGCCTTTAATATAAGGGTATCTCTAAAAATTGCAATTTTTAGAGACTCTTATAAAAAGATAAAGGCGGATTTTTTTGTTAAAGAAAAATTATTTCATTGAAATGGCGTTGTCATTTATTTTTTCAAAACATTTTAAAAGGATTTCATATTCTTCAGAAGAAATTCCTTTGGTGAGTTTTTTAAAATAATTCTTTTGAATTTGTTTGCCTTTTATGCAAATGGAAACAGCTTTTTCCGTGCAGGCCAGGGCGTGCTGCCTTCTATCACCGTCAACTTCTTCGCGTGTGATGTAACCGTGGATGGCAAGTTTTTCTACGTGACTGGAAATTAAATTTGATTTCATTTCTAAGTTTTGGCTGATTTCTTTTGCTGTTCCTGTTCTGCCGTGATTAAAAAGATAAAGCAAAATGTCTATGGCGGCTAAGGGCAGTCCCGATTCCTGACTTAAAGATTTCATTTCTTTTTCATAAGAAAATCTGATGTTGTGCCAGATGGCAATTAATTTGTTTAAAATAATCAATAATTCGTACCTCTTTTTTTTGTGGATTTGGATTGTGTGGGCTTTAAAAAATAGTGAAGATGATTTTTTAAGATGCCCTTGTACAAAGTTGAATAGTTCAAAATTGAAATATCTAATATTGAACTGTCTGTAAACAGAATGTTCAAAAGTGAACAATCGATGAATGAAATTTAAATGAAATGTAAAAAGAATTCAAGTAAAAAAAGTCTGGGCTTGTTTACGAAACCAATGTCAGTTTTCAAAAGCGGGCCTGTTTACGAAACCGATGAATGTTTCCAAAAGTGGCTCTGTTTACGAAAGCGGTGAATGTTTCCAAAAGCGGCCCTGTTTACGAAACCGATGAATGTTTCCAAAAAGCGCGACAAGTATACGAAAGCGATGAATGTTTCCAAAAAAAGCCCCCTGTTTACAAAAGGTGCACTGCATTCCAAAAGCAGTACATCTTTCCTAAAACGGGGGTTTTAGGGGGCTGGCCCCCTAGGAGAAGGGGGAGCGGAAGCCACGACAAAGCGGAGCAAGTGGCAAAGTTTACTTTGACACTTGCAAAGCGACTCGTGGCTAGAGCGAGGGGAAGGCTTTCCCCACCAAAAAAAATTAATGATGGAAAAGTCTGATGCCGGTAAAGGCCATGACCATCTGGTACTTGTTGCAAGTTTCAATTACGTTGTCGTCGCGAACAGAACCGCCTGGCTGGGCAATAACTTTAACGCCCGAACGATGAGCGCGCTCAATGTTGTCGCCGAACGGGAAAAATGCATCGCTGCCCAAAGCAACATCTGTATTTTTAGAAATCCATTCTTTTCTTTCTTCGCGTGTAAAAACTTCTGGCTTTACCTTAAAGAAATTTTGCCATGTGCCTTCAGCAAGAACGTCTTCATAATCGTCGCTTGTGTAAACATCAATCGTGTTGTCACGGTCTGCGCGTTTTATGTCATCGCGGAATTGCAAAGACAAAACTTTTGGCGACTGGCGCAACCACCACTTGTCTGCCTTGTCACCAGCTAAGCGTGTGCAGTGAATGCGACTTTGCTGACCGGCACCAATTCCAATGGCCTGTCCGTCTTTTACGTAACAAACGGAATTTGACTGTGTGTATTTTAAAATGATAAGGGCGATTAAAAGATTTTCTTTTTCTTCCTTAGACAAATTCTTGTTTTGGGTAACAATGTTTCCTAAACACTGGTCATCCAGCTTTACAAAATTGTGGCCCTGCTCGAATGTAATTCCGAAGACTTGCTTTTGTTCAAGAGCTGGCGGAATGTAAGCAGCATCAATTTGCAAAATACAGTAAGCGCCTTTTTTCTTTGCCTTTAAAATTTCCAAAGCATCATCGTCGTAGCCCGGAGCAATAATTCCATCGCTGACTTCTTTTTTTATAAGCAGAGCCGTTGCCTTGTCGCACTTGTCACTTAAAGCAATGAAGTCGCCGAAAGAAGACATGCGGTCTGCTCCTCGGGCCCTGGCATAAGCACAAGCCAAAGGTGAAAGTTCAACGTCATCAGTGTAATAAATTTTTTTTAGAGTATCCGAAAGCGGACGACCAACAGCTGCTCCTGCCGGAGACACATGTTTAAAAGAAGTTGCTGCCGGTAAAGCAGTTGCCTCTTTCAGTTCCTTAACAAGCTGCCATCCATTTAAAGCGTCAAGCAAATTAATGTATCCAGGTTTACCATTCACAACAGTTATTGGTAAATCGCCATCAGTAAAAACCCGCGCCGGTTTCTGGTTTGGGTTACAGCCGTACTTTAATTGAAGTTCTTTCATGCGCCTATACTATCGGTTATAAAATGATTTTTCAATTAGGGCGCATCCCACCTGGCGGCGGGACCGGGCTAAACAGGGTTCCGGCTTTCGCCTTCAATATTTTTTTTGCAGGCAAAAAAAATATCGGCAGCCTCAAAGCTTGCGCTTTAAGTC
>CAVCWN010000181.1:0-2275 GCA_963605975.1 Desulfovibrionaceae bacterium
GCGGCCGGAAGGAGGCGGAGATAATTATTTTTTCTTAACGAGGGGACTTTGTTTGCGGAAAAAAAAGATTGGCCGCGTAGAGGCCCGAAATTTTTTAAGCAAATTCAGGATTTTTTAATAGGATTTTTAAGTCTTTGCTATGCAAAGGCTTAAAATGTCGCTTTTTCAAAGTTGCCTCTAAAAATTGCAATTTTTAGAGGCTCCCTTTAAGACAAATTGAAGGTTGAAAGTATTTTTTTTACGAATGAAGTTTTGCTTTTTTTTAGATGCCTAGCCGCGATGGTAGTGAGCACGAAGTGCGTGCGAAGCGATGAGCCCGGAGCGATAGCGTAGTTACATGATGAGCGACGGCGAAGCCGGCAAACCTTGCATGGTAAGGTTTGAGCGAAGAAGCTGAGCCGTGTGCTGCGAAGCCTGGCCTAAATGTTTTACGAAAGAAGTATTAGTTTTCAAAACATGCCTAGCCGGCCCTGAAAGCCCCTAGTCACCCGCGACAACGTCGCGGGTGATGAGCGTTAGCGAAGGCTGGAAGGACCGTTTAACAAAAGACGGTATGCTTCAAGTAAGCTTTCAAAAAAATCTTGTTGAATATTTGCTTCAAATTCATTAAATTAGTTACATAAATTCTTTTTTAAGGAGATTTAATCCATGGCAGATGTAAAAGTTGCTATTAATGGTTTCGGCCGTATTGGTCGCTTGGCTTTCCGTCAGATGTTTGGCGCTGCGGGATATGAAATCGTTGCTATTAACGATTTGACAAAGCCTTCTATGCTCGCTCACCTTTTGAAGTATGATACAGCACAGGGCGGATACTGTGGTAAAGTTGGTGAAAACCTTCACACTGTTTCAGCTGATGATGAAGCTGGTACAATTACAGTTGATGGAAAGGTTCTTAAGATTTACGCAGAAAAGGATGCTGTTAACTGTCCTTGGGGTGAACTTAAGGTTGATGTAGTTCTTGAATGTACTGGTTTCTACACATCTAAGGAAAAGGCTCAGGCTCACATTACTGCTGGTGCCCGCAAGGTTGTAATTTCAGCTCCTGCTGGAAACGACTTGCCAACAATCGTTTACAATGTAAACCACAAGACTTTGACAAAGAATGACAACATCATTTCTGCTGCTTCTTGTACAACAAACTGCTTGGCTCCAATGGCTAAGGCTTTGAATGACTTTGCTCCAATCCAGTCTGGTATTATGTCTACAATCCACGCTTACACTGGCGACCAGATGATTCTTGATGGTCCACACCGCAAGGGTGACCTCCGCCGCGCTCGCGCTGGTGCTGCAAACATCGTTCCTAACTCAACAGGTGCTGCAAAGGCTATTGGTCTTGTAATTCCTGAATTGAATGGTAAGCTCATTGGTTCAGCTCAGCGTGTTCCAACACCAACTGGTTCTACAACAATGTTGTTTGCTGTTATCAAGACAAACAAGGAAGTTACAAAGGAAGCTATCAACGCTGCTATGAAGGCTGAAGCTACAGAATCTTTCGGATACAACGAAGATCAGATTGTTTCAAGCGACATCATCGGTATGCGCTATGGTTCACTCTTTGATGCAACACAGACAATGGTTTCTAAGATTGGTGACGATCTTTACCAGGTTGAAGTTGTTTCTTGGTATGACAACGAAAACTCTTACACATCTCAGATGGTTAGAACAATTAAGTACTTCTCTGAAAACTGCTAAATTTAGTTTTCTTTGAGAAAAAGGGCTCCCAGGTGACTGGGGGCTCTTTTGTTTGCGAAATAAAAGTACTTAATTGTTCTTTCTTATTTCATTGGTCGCTTGTCAAAGCAAGCTCCGGCAAGTTCGTACGCACTTGCTACGAACTTGGGTTAGAACAATTAAGTACTTCTTTAGAAAACTGCTAAATTTAGTTTTCTTTGAGACAAAGGGCTCCCAGGTGACTGGGGGCTCTTTTGTTTGCGGACGGGGTGCTTTGTAAGTAGTTGAGCGGTTGTTTTCGAAAGACGTGTTTCGTAAACAGTGGTGCTTTTGTTTTCGAACGGCGTGTTTCGCAAACAGATGGCGCTTTTTGTTTGCGAAATAGTTCTCTCGTAAACAGTGGGCTTTTTGTTTACAAAAAAGTTATTTCGTAAACAGGCCGCTTTTGTTTTCGAAAGGGGCCTCGCGTAAACAGTGCGGCTTTTGTTTTCGAAAGGTGTGTTTCGTAAACAGTGGCGCTTTTGTTTACGAAAGGCGTGTTTCGTAAATAGTGGGCTTTTTGTTTACAAAAAAGTTATTTCGTAAACAGGCCGCTTTTGTTTTC
>CAVCWN010000182.1:0-8925 GCA_963605975.1 Desulfovibrionaceae bacterium
AACATACCTTGGCACTTCACGCGGTGGCGGTGATCGCGTTTCAGAAATTGTTGATTCAATTCAGCGCATGGGCATCAACATGATGTTCATTATTGGAGGCGATGGCACCCAGCGCGGTTCTCTGGATATTGCAAATGAAATTCAGCGCCGCGGATTAAAGATTTCTGTAATCGGCATTCCAAAGACTGTAGATAATGACCTGCAGTTTATTGACCGCTCTTTCGGATTTGACACTGCTGTTCAAAAGGCAACACACGCAATCAATTCTGCCCACATGGAAGCTGTTTCACAAATTAACGGCATTGGTATTGTAAAACTCATGGGCCGTGAATCAGGATTTATTGCAGCAGAAGCTTCACTTGCCAGTCACGAAACAAATTTCTGCCTTATCCCTGAAGTTCCTTTTGAAATGGATGGCCCTAACGGTTTCCTCCACCACCTTGAAGACAGACTCGCCAGAAGGGGACACGCAGTAATTGTTGTGGCAGAAGGCGCTGGTCAGGAATTACTTCAGTCAACAAATCAAACTGATGCTTCTGGAAACAAAAAACTTGCAGACATTGGTCTTTTCGTTAAAGATCAAATCACAAAATATTTTGCCAGCAAAAACATCCAAATCAATATCAAATACATTGACCCAAGTTACGAAGTTCGTGCTTCTGTAACAAATGCCAGCGATTCCATTTACTGTGAACGCCTGGGCAACAACGCTGTTCATGCAGCAATGGCTGGTAAGACAAAGATCGTAATTGGTTTGGTTCACGACAAATATGTTCACATTCCAATCGCAATGGCTACTTTAAAGCGCAACACTGTTGATCCAGAATCTTCTTTGTGGAGAGACTGCCTTGATTCAACAAGACAGCCAGTTTACATGGTAAACAGCATTGAAAAAGTAACAGATACTCTTAAAAAGAATGCCGAAGAAGCTGAAAAAAAAGCCGAAGCGCGGTTTGCAAAAGTTACTAAAGGCAATTAATTTTTCTTAAGGAAGTGACAAAAGAGGTAAAGGAAACTTTGCCTCTTTTTTTTATGTCTGAATTTTAGGAAAGGTGGGGAATGATGTGGGCTTGTTTGCGAGTTACGCCTTTCGTAAACAAAGCCCACCGGTTTACGAATTGCGCCTTTCGAGAACGAGGGGGACTTGGTTACGAATTGCGTTTTTCGTAAACAAAACCGCAACTGTTTACAGATTACGCTTTTCGTAAACAAAGCTGCAACTGTTTACAAATTACGCCTTTCGCAAACAGCTCCCTCTCAAATCAAGTTCAAAATTCAATCACACATGAAACAGGTAAATGATCACTGTAGCCTTGTCCGCTAAAGACCTTGTAATCTTTAGGAATGAAGTCTTCTTCAGCACACCAGTCGCCTTCAGTTTCTGGGAGAAAGCTTAAAAGTTTACAGTCACCAGCATAAAAGAAATTGTCAATCCTGCTCCATTCACCATCAAAATAATATGAACCTGGTTTTACAAGACTGCCCCCAGAAGTAAACCAGGGACTGTTTACAAAAACACCATAATCCTGCATAGAGGCATTTTCAAAAGCTCTAAGAAGGATTTGACCGCTTTTTTTGTCATAGAAAAAATTTTTTATGTCACGATTAAAATCCCCCGCAGCCAAAAGGCACTCTCCATTTTCCAGACAAGTCGCCACAATAGAAGACAAAAGCGCTTCCTGGCGGTTTCTCCAGACTTCAGTTTCTTCCAGTCCGCCACTCATGCTTTTCCAGTGGTTTACAAGCAGGGTTAAAGACTTTTTTCCACGCACAACCTCCAGTCGAATTATGGGCCGCATTTTAGGCATTTGACCGTCAGTCCTTATATCCAAAGAAGCAAGACTCATGTTTTCAAGAGGAAAGCGGGAAAGCACAGCGCAACCAATACAGGAAGCTTCATCCTTTGCAAATGCACTGTAGGAATAAACCTTTCTTGAATTCCACTCACCAGAAAGAAAATTGCTTATGTCATAGAGGACACCTTCATTTTCAATCTCTTCCATGACAAAGACATCTGAATCCAGGGCCTTAATCACAGAACACAGTCTCTTAATTCTTTCTTCATAGGCACTTTTTCCCCACTTTTCTGATGAAAGAAATTCGTCGTATTCATTTCCATCATTCACCGAATCAAAAAAAGTTTTAACATTCCAGTTTGTCACTTTAAGGTTAACTTTTTTTGTTGAAGCGGACAATTTTTCTTCCACCCTCCCAGACGCAGAATCAGCGCAGGAAAAAAAGATAAAAAAAGAAGTAAAAAACAAAAAAGACAAAGTTTTAAAAGAATAATTTTTCATAAATCCTCCTATTTATTATTGTTTTCAAAAATTGATTTTCTACAAAAAAATTTGAAAAATTTTAAAAAAAATTAAATTTCTATGATTTTGCCTCTAAAAAAAAAGTTTATATTTTACAAATTCAAAAAAGGTCATCTTGTATAAAAATACAGTCAAAATCAGGCAAAAAAAGGCTTGCAATCAATCTAAATCATTATCAGGTAAATATTTACAAAATGAAAACTTTTATTTTTAATTTTTTGTATTTTTATGCACATTTTTCTTTTCAAAAATATTTTTATGAATTACTATAAAGCCGTAGCAAATCTTGAAACATTTTCAGATTTACAAAATCACTCAGCTTACTGAGAATGGAGTTAATTTTTATGGATTACAAAATTACAAACGCTTATTGCAAACGTGTTTGGGACGACATCAGCACACGTTATGCAGATCAGGGACACTTCCTGCAGGCAGCAGGACTTGTTTTAGAAACAATTCAGCCAGTAGTTGCCAAGATGCCTGAACTGGAAAAGAATGCAGTTCTTGAGCGCTTAGTTGAACCAGAAAGAATTATCATGTTCCGCGTACCTTGGACAGATGACCAGGGCAATCCACACGTAAACCGCGGCTTCCGTGTTCAGTTTAACAGCGCAATCGGACCTTACAAGGGAGGCCTCCGCTTTTCTCCAGAAGTAGGTCTTGATGTTCTTAAATTCCTTGGATTTGAACAAGTTCTTAAAAACTCACTTACAACACTTCCTATGGGAGGTGGAAAAGGTGGTTCAGACTTCGATGCACACGGAAAGAGTGATGCTGAAGTTATGAGATTCTGCCAGTCATTCATGACAGAACTTTACCGCCACATTGGTGCTGACACAGACGTTCCAGCCGGAGACAAGGGTGTTGGTGGTCGCGAAGTAGCATATCTTTTTGGCCAGTACAAAAGAATTACAAACCAGTACACTGGTGTTTTGACAGGAAAGGGCCTTACATTCGGCGGTTCACTGGCACGTACAGAAGCAACAGGTTACGGTCTTGTTTACTTCGTACAGCGCATGCTTGAAATGAAGAATGACACTCTTAAGGGAAAAACAGCACTTATTTCAGGCGACGGTAACGTTGCACAGTACGCAGCAGAAAAACTTATTCAGCTGGGAGCAAAGCCACTCACACTTTCTGATTCAACAGGATACATCTATGATGAAGAAGGCATTACTGCTGAAAAGCTCGAATTCGTAAAGGAATTCCGTGCTGCTCACAAAAAGGTTGATGAATACGTAAAGAAATATCCAAATGCAAAATTCTTCAAGGGAGAAAAACCTTGGGGCGTAAAAGCAGACATCGCTCTTCCATGTGCAACTCAGGATGAAATCTATCTTGAAGATGCAGAAAAACTTGTTGCTAACGGAGTAAAACTTGTTGCAGAAGGTGCTAACATGCCAACTCGTGCAGAAGCAATTGAATACTTCCAGAATAACAAGGTTATTTTCGCACCAGGAAAAGCTTCAAATGCCGGTGGTGTTGCAGTTTCAGGTCTTGAAATGAGCCAGAACTCAGAACGCCTTTCATGGTCTTTTGAAGAAGTAGATGCAAAATTAAAGTCAATCATGATTAACATCCATGACAACTGCTACGAAACAGCTAAAAAATATGCTACAGAAGGTGACTATGTTGCCGGAGCAAATATTGCAGGTTTCGTAAAAGTTGCAACAGCAATGGTTGCCCAGGGATTGGTTTAATTTAAGAATTATTTGCTGAATCAGTAAAAAAAATAGCGGCATGAAGTCAAAAGGATTTTCTGTTTGATTAGTGCCGCTTTTTTATTTTCCATAGAGATTGTAAAAAAAGCAGAAAAGTTCAAAAATAAAAACAAATGTTTCTAAAGTATTTTTCATTTTTACTACTAGACACAAATTTAGATTTCTGTTAATATTTTATCAGTCTTTTGGAGGATTAGCTCAGCTGGTACGAGCGTCTGGTTTACACCCAGAATGTCGGGGGTTCGATCCCCTCATCCTCCATCAGCAGGCCACTTGAATAAAATCAAGTGGCTTTTTTATTTTAAAGATCTTATCTTTTTCTGGAGATTTATTTTTGAGAAATAATAAAAATTAATTTTTCGGAAAACTAAAAATCAATTTTCAAAAAAATTATAGATTCCAAAATTGATAAAGAGCATTTTTAGAAATTTTCCAGCTGGCTAAGCAGGCGGTCAAGTTTTTCGCCATAAAGGGGATCCATGGCCCAGGTTTTTGTAAGACCAGCGATTGTAGGCGCTTTTCCGCGAGGTTTTACGTATTTGTAGCGACTGTCAATACATTCTTTTTTTAAAGGACGATCACAGGCGTATGCGTGAAGGTGCTGAATGTGGGCGCGGACACCCAGAAGTTCACTTTCAAAAACTTCACCTCGGTGTTCACTGTCCATGGCCCCCAGTCCGCAGTAATTGTGCATATCCGCAGTGACTAATCCTCCAAAATTCAAAAAGCCTGTTTCCAGACACATTTGAACAAAAGCGCAGTCGCTATTAATGCCTTCATCCCTTGCTTCACGAACATAATATTTTGCCAGCCGCTTTACTTGTTTTTTGTCAGCAGCAGGATTATTGGCCATAAAAAATTTATAAAGTTTTTTTGCAGACTTTATGCCCCTGTCACTTAAATTTCGTGAAATATGATTTTTACTTTTTGAAGGATTGGTACCGCTTTCCAAAAGAAGTCCTTCACTTTCACTGGCTACAGCATTCTCAGCAGAATTCCCAGCTTCCTCCAAAGAAGATGTGCTTAGGCAGGAGAAGGTAAAAAAAGCGGCCAGTAAAAGAAAAAGCGCTTGAAGCAGAAAAATAATTTTATTTGATTGTTGTGCCTTCATAATCTTTTGCATCTAAGATTGCACGAATGTTTTCAATATTTTTTCCAGAAGCACAAATTACTGTAAGACCAAGTTCCTGGGCCTTTTTAGAAGCAATTGGATCAAAAGGACAGTTCTTGCCTGGAACCCATTCATCTCCTACCATAGCGCGGAAATCTGCCCATGAAATATTGTCAATCGGCTTAGCGTCAGGATTTTTTCTAGGGTCATCGGTGTAGACTTTTTCTATGTTAGAAAGATTTAAAACCGTATCCGCATTAAACCTTTCTGCCAAAAGAACGGCGTCATTATCAGTAGAAAAACCTGGCTTCCATCCTGCAGCAACCAAAATGCGTCCTGTAAAATCACAAACTTTTGTAGGGTCGATTACGAGTTCCTGCTGGCACAAAGGCCCAAAAACTGTTTTCAAAAGCTGGGCATTAAGGCGGGTAGCAGTAATGCCAATCCAGTCGCATGCCTGGTTAAGAGAATCTTCACTTTCCAAAGCACACAGATTTTTTTGCTTTTCGTCGAAACTTGCTGCAACTGCCTTGTAAGCATTCTGGTAAAGACGGGCAGGAGCTCCACCACCGGCAACAAAAATCAATCTTGTTTCAGGATTTGATGTAAGGTAATCAGTAATCATTTTACTGAAATCACTTAAAAATTTAACATCAACATCATTTGGCGCAATAATTGAACCGCCAACACTCAAAACTTTAGTAACCATTTTTTTCTCCCAAATTAATTATGATCATCACTAAAAATCAATTTTTTTAGAAATGTCTTATTCAATTCCAACCAGCCGAGGCTTTGGCCAGCTGGCAGTGTAAGAGGCATCTGCCGCATTTGATTCTTCCCACACTGACTGAAGAGCATAAGTTCTTGTAAGGCCATAAGTTTTTGCACTTGAAATTGAAGATTTTATCTGATTCCAGCCACGGCTAAAAGCAATGTGCTGACTGTCAAGATTACCAAAATAAAATTCCCGTGGACTTTCATCCAGGCTGTTAAAGGGACTAAATTTTTGTCCGCAGGCCAAAGCTAAATCCACAGGGAAAAATCCATAATTTTCAAAATAAATTTCCTGCCACCAGTGGATGGTTACAGAAGAATTGCTATCAATCAAAAGTCCGCTTACAGGAACGGACGGAATGCCACAAGAGCGGCAAAGGGCTGTAAACAAAAGCGTAAAGTCGTAAGCGTCTCCGCGTTTCGAAGCTATAAAATCTATCACACTCTTATTTTGTTCGCGACCAGAAGTCAATTTAAAATTCTCACAAATATAATCGTAAAGAGCTTTTGCCTGCCTGTAAGGATTTTTTTCCTTTCCTACAATTTCATCTTTCAATTCAATTATTTTTTCATCATCACAGGGAATAAGACTGTCCGCGCAAGTAAACGTTGTGTAAAGGTCGCGTCTTGTGTTTACATAACGCGTAATGCTCTGAGGTTTTATATTTGCCCTTACTCCATAAACTGTAATCACATAATTTTGCGAAAAGTTTTTTTCCTGGGTTGGAAGGAGTGACATCTGGTAAATTAAGGCCTTTGAATCATCCGCAATAAGAGGCGTTGCAGTCATATCACTAAGCTGAACAAATGGCTGGCTTGAAGAAATAGCCGGTCGTGGTGAATATAAAGTGAGTGTGGCTTCCTGGCGCTTTGGAACAGAAACCAGAGTTTTTGTCTGGATGATATATTTTTTCTTTGAAGTATAATCTTTTTTTCCTGCCGGGAAAGTAACGTCAATGTTTACGGCAATGCTTTCACCCTTTTCTGTAGCAACATAAAGGGAACCTGAATCCGCTCCATCTGGAACGCGAACACGAATTTCTGTGTCTGACCAGCTGTTGTAATCAAATTCATTTTCGTTTACAGCAATAAAATCTTCTTCACTAGGAATTAAATCTTCTTCACTGAGGGCAGCAGTTTTTACACCGCGGTTAGCCGTAAAAAATACTTTTGAGGAAGAACGGCTGGCCCCGAAATTTTTACCGGTGATTGTTACCAGCTGACCAACAGTAGCGCTTTCTGGAGAAATTTCCTCGATTACAGGATAGTCCGTTTCTGCATCCGCATAAACCACTGTAGGAATATTTTCGCGATTGGCAAAAAATGAAGGAAGTGATTCACCTTCGTCTGTTACCACAACAAGAAGGCCGTCAGCAACATTTGGAGGCAGCTTTAATTTGATTTCTGTGTCTGACCATCTTTCGATTGTAGAAGCTGTCAATCTGGAATCAGCAATTTTAACATAAGAAGAAGACTGACTTTTACCAAAATTCTGCCCGCGGATAGTTATAACGTCGCCTGGAACGGCAACCATAGGATTTACACTTTCAATAACAGGAGCCCCTTTTGACTCGTCTGTAAAACGGTAAACAAGGAAAAAAACTAAAGCTACAAAAAGAAGTAAAACTATGACTCTAAACAGCGGAGACCGTCTGAGCAGTTCTTTAAAAAACTTAAAAGGATTCAATTGTACATTCCTGATGAAAAATTTCTTAGTCAGGATTATACGCTGAATTATACCTGAAAATCAAATTTGTTTTTGAAAGTGCCGAATGAGCCTTATTTCTTTCAAGTGAAGCTGTATTAAAAAATTCCTGCTCCTGCAAACTTGAACCAGTACCTGAAGGTTCGCAGTAAAAAACATCATAACTTGCAAAAGAAGAAGATGCCGTTTTTGTCTGACTGGAAGAAGCCAGGCTTGCATAAGTTGACACCTGCTGATAGTAATCTTCTTGGGATTCAGCTGCGAAAACAGAAGAAAGTCCTGAACGACTTAAAGTGCCATCGTAGCTGACATGACTTGTGATTGGAGAAGAAATGTTTGTCCTGGCAAGAGGAGTAAAATCCGCAGAAGAATTTATCTTGAGCATTCTTGCCCGTCCTGGCAAAACAAAAGCAAAGGCTGCAACAGCGGCAACCGCTCCAATCACGTAGCCAATGGAAGTTTTAATTTTTTGTGAATAAGGCTTTTTGCTTAAATTTACATTTTTGCTGTAAGACATGCGTGTAAGCAGCCTTGAATAAGAATCGTCAAGTTCTTTCTGGCTAAAGTGCCTTGAATCAAGGGCATCTTTTTCTTTAGCAAAAAGTTTTTTGAGGGATTTGTACTTTTCCAGTTCAGCCTGGCACTTTTTACATGACGCCAGGTGCTTTTCATAACCAGCCTTGTAAGATTCAGGCATTTCGTTATCGAGATAAACTGAGTGAAGATCTTTGCTAGGACAGATAGACATTTTCTTCTCCTATGAGTTTTGCCAGCTGCTCGCGAGCCCTGAAAACTCTAACTTTAACATTACCTTCCGTAATTCCCAAGACATCACCTATTTCCTTATAGTTCATATCCCCATATTCCTTGAGAATTATTACTTCCTTTAACTTTGGTGGCAGCTGATCTACAGCATTACGCGCCCTCTCTAAAGCGTCTTTCTTTAAGAGTTCAACTTCGCCGCTTTCCATCTGCTGTCTGCCTTCGTAAAGGGCCTTGTGATAAGCCCTTGCTTCACGAAGCTTTCGCTTGGCGTAGTTGAGTGAGGCGTTTTTTACAACCCTTATCAACCAGAATTTAGCATCATCCAGCGAAGGGAAAACCATCTTTTTTTCGTTTGCCTTTACGTAGGAATCGTGGACTAAATCTTCAGCAGCTTCTTCATCTTCTACAACGCGAAAAGAAATCTTAAAAAGAATTTCAAATGTCTGGTCATAGAGATTTTTAAAGTGCCCAGGATTTGAACAATCTAATTGTTCGCCACCATCCCCGTTCTTTAATGAAAACACAGTATCC
>CAVCWN010000183.1:0-6959 GCA_963605975.1 Desulfovibrionaceae bacterium
ATAAATTTCCCCTCCCAACTCAAGAATTTTATTTCTCATGTTTTCAATAATCTTTGGCAGCTTGTCCGTGCCAATATGAGGATGAGCGTCAGTTAAAATTTTTTTATCCGCACCAAAATAATTAAACAAAAGCAAAACCGAATTTATATTGCCCCTTTTGTTTGACCTTGTGTAAAGTTTTCCGTCAGAAAAAGTTCCTGCTCCGCCTTCACCAAAACAGTAATTCGAATTTTCATCGACCAGACCGCGTGTAGAAATTTTTGCAATATCACAGCGCCTGGTGTGACAGTCCTGACCGCGTTCCAAAATGACAGGCTTAATCCCGTGTTCCAAAAGGGTAAAAGCCCCAAACAGCCCTGCCGGCCCCGAGCCCACAATAATCACAGAAGGACTTTTAGAATCAACCTTTTTCCATTCAGGAATTTTATTTTCGTCCCTGACATCTTCGTTTACAAAAGCCTTGTAGCGCAAAAAAAGTTTTACCTCTTTCCGCCTGGCATCAATAGATTTTTTTTCAAAAACAAAATGCGTCTTTTCCCTGTCAAAAGAAATATTTTTTTTCTCCAGTTCCCTAAAAAGCCTTTCGCGAATCAGATTTTCATTTTCCTCGCGCGGCAAAATATTAATCGAAATTTCCAAAACCATAAAATCAGTTTATTACAATCAAAAATAAAAGTCATTTGCAATTTTTTTATTTTTTTTGAAGCATACCTGCTTTTGAAAAGAAAATGCTTCTTTCGTAAAGAAGATGTGCATAGCTTTGCAGCATACGGCTCCGCTTCTTCGCTCAAACCTTGTCTTTTTCAAAATCTTCCAGCTAAGAGACACTTTGAAGAGACAGAATTACTTGTCACCTGATGACTTTTTTAGTAAAATCTTGTCGTTGGTAGAGTAGCATAGTTTGAATAAAATTTATGGAACATTTAGTTTTAATAGGTGCTGGCGGATATGCAAAATCCGTCCTTGACTCAATAGACTACTACAATTATAAACTCGAAGGTTTTTTGGACGAATTTACGACAGAAGACGAACACTTAGGGATCCCTGTTATTGCCCATTCACTAGAAGAAATCCCCAATAAAGAAAAAATGTTTTTCTTTATTGCAATCGGAAACAATATAAACCGCAAGCGATGGTATGACAAACTAAATGAAAACAAACTTCGTCTTATAAATGTTGTAGATCGGTCTGCAATTATTTCTCCCCGTGCAAATATAGGAACAGGGTGTTTTGTTGGAAAAATGGCGGTCATAAACAGTATGTCTTCGGTTGGAGACAACTGCATAATAAATACGAAGGCACTTGTGGAACATGGCTGTACGGTTGAATCTCATGTAAATCTTTCAACAAATTCAGTAATAAACGGAGATGTAAAAGTTGGTGAAGGTTCTTTTATTGGAAGCTGTTCTGTAACATTAGGACAAAAAACAATTGGAAAATGGTCTACTGTAGGGGCTGGCGCTGTGGTTACGAAAAATGTTGGAGATAATGTTACTGTTGCCGGAGTTCCAGCAAAAATCATAAGACAGGGAAGCATGTTAGGATGAAAAGAATTTTTATTATTGCTGAAATTGGCTGCAATCATAATGGGGATAAAAAATTAGCAAAACGAATGGTAGAAGAAGCATGGAAGTGCGGAGTGGATGCTGTAAAATTTCAGACATTTAATTCTTCTGCTTTAATTTCACGTTATGCACCAAAAGCGGAATATCAAAAAGAAACAACAGGCACAAGTGACAGTCAACTTGAAATGACTCGAAAGCTGGAACTTTCTCATGAAGATTACCTTGAACTTTCCAACTATGCAAAATCCCTCGGCCTGATTTCTTTTTCTACTCCTTTTGACATGGAATCAATAAATTTTTTGCAGGAAACCGGTCAGTCGATTTGGAAAATTCCTTCTGGCGAAATTACAAATTTACCCTACCTCAAAAAAATTGGTTCCATAAAATGTGATGGCAAGAAAATTATTCTTTCAAGTGGAATGGCTACGATTGAAGAAATTCAAAAGTGTATTGAAATCCTTGTTGAAAGCGGTAGTCCAAAAAATCAGATTATAGTCCTGCATTGTAATACGGAATATCCAACTCCTGATAAAGATGTAAACATATCCGCAATTTCTGATTTGCATAAACATTTTCCGGATGTTGAAATTGGTTTTTCAGACCATTCGGTAGGCTCTGTAGCAGCGGTAGGTGCAAGTGCCTTGGGAATTTGCATGATAGAAAAACATTTTACCCTTGATAAGAATTTTCCTGGCCCAGACCATAAAGCAAGTGCAACTCCAGAGGAATTAAAAGAACTTGTTTTGAATGTACGCCGGATGGAAGTAATTTATGGTTGCGGTCATAAAATTGTTACTGATTCGGAAAGAAAAAATAAGATTGTTGCAAGAAAATCTATTGTTGCAAAATGTGCAATAAAAAAAGGCGATGTTTTTACAGAGAAAAATATCACATGTAAAAGACCCGGCAACGGAATCAGCCCCATGAACTGGTACGATTTACTTGGCAAGCATGCAGAAGAAGATTTTTCTGAAGATCAATTGATAAAAGATTCAAGATTTAAAAATCAGGAATAGAATATGGAAAACTGGATTGCAGTTGTGGATTGCCGCCTGGATGAATCTTTGGAAAATGACTTTCTTATTTTAAATTTGTGGGGAAAAAGCGTTTTCGAATACCCAATAGAAGAAGCTGTAAAAGTCAATTTTAAAACACTTATAGTTCTTGCTAATACTGACTTCATAAAAAATACCGTAAAAAAGTTATATGGAAATACTGTTTCGATCCAAAAAGAATTGGACTACAGGACATATAAAGACAAAAAAGTTTTATTTCTTTCAGGGCGTGCACCTCTTGTAAAAGCAAAAACTTTGCAGGCTGCTATAAATAAGTACGAAAGTGTGTGTGGTGGGGGAATACTGTCTACAGTTGTAACAGGTAGGACAGTAAAACTCCCTCAAACATTAAATGAAATCTCTTTGTTGGGTAAACCTGTAACTGATGAAAAGAATGTCTTTGTTCTTTTTGATGGTATGTCTGATAAAGTACAGCATTTTGAATTGACACAAATGGAAAGCGTAGTGATAAATTCAAAAAATGATTTTGAGCTTGCACTTATCCTGAAGAAAAAAGAACTTAATGCCCCTCTTTTAAGAAAACAGATTCTTGCAAGAATCGAAGAAAAAAAATCTATTTTTGCTGACGAAAATAAAAATGGAATCTGCCTTGTGGGCCATTCACAAATTGATTTTTGGAATATTACAAGTTTGAAAAATCACAAAGTTCGTAATTGTGGAATTGCGGGAATTTCCAGCAAAGAATATTATGATGATATTTTGTCAAAAAATCTTTTAAATTGTAGGGAAGATATTTACCTTGTAATGCACGGCACGAATGATATTGTGTATGAAACGGATATGAAAGAGATTCTTTCAAACATTCAAAAGACTGTGGATTACATTATGACTCGAAAGGAAAGTGCCAGAATTTACTTTCTTGAATGTATAAGTGTAAACGGCAGATTGGACAGAAGTAACAAAACTATAAACAAGTTAAATGCAGAGCTTGAAAAATCACTTCACAATGTTTGCCTTATAAAGACTCAAGCACTAAATGATGAATACGGTTTTTTAAAAAAGGAATATACAAAAGACGGACTTCACTTATCTGAAAAGGGGTATGAAGTTTTACAGAACATTGTTGAAGAGGCAATAAATGAATAGAATTGCAATAATCCCTGCCCGAAGCGGCTCAAAAGGTCTTAAAGATAAAAACATAATAGATATTTGTGGAAAGCCCTTGCTTGCTTATTCACTTGAAGCAGCCTTAAAGTCAAATTTGTTTGATAAAGTTATTCTTTCTACAGATTCACAAAAATATGCACAAATCGGAAAATCTTTTGGTGCAGAAATTATGATGCGGGGGGAAAAACTTTCTGACGATAAAGCCACTACCTTTATGGTCATAGAGGACATTCTTAATCGTTTGGAAAAAACTTTTGATTACTTTGTCCTCTTGCAGCCAACTTCACCAATGCGGACAGAAAAGCACATAAAGGAAGCTGTTGAACTCTTTGAAAAACATTTTGATGATTTCGATTTTCTTGTTTCTGTGAAGGAAGCAGAACACGCAAATGTGCTTGTAAAACCCATAGAAGACGATTTGTCATTAAAACATTTTGATACTGATTTTTCAAATTATCGCAGGCAGGGCTATAAGGATTTTTCCCCGAACGGTGCAATTTTTATTGCAAAAGTCCAAGAATACCTTAAGCAAAAACACTTCTTTGGTGCAAAATCTTTGGCCTACAAAATGAATAAAATTGATTCTGTAGATATTGATGATGAACTTGATTACAAGTTTGCCTGTCTTTTAATGGGAGAAAAAAATGTCTAAGAAAGTTGCTTTTGTAACAGGCTCCCGTGCAGATTATGGTATTATGCGGCGCTTCCTTAATCTTATGAATAAGGATTCAGAAATTGAACTTGATATTCTTGTAACAGGTGCTTTACTTAGCAACACTTATGGCCATCAAGTAGACTTGATTTACAAAGACGGCTTTAATGTAAAAGCAGAAATCGAAGTACCCCTTGATTCAACTTCTAATGCAAAAATTTTACATACAATGGCTGTGGCACTTGATAAGTTTGCAGAATTTTTTGATAAAAACAAATATGAACTTTTAATAATACTTGGCGACCGTTACGAAATGCTTTCTGTTGCAGAAGCCGCAGCAATGCAAAGAATCCCTATACTTCATATTCATGGTGGCGAGGCTACTTTTGGAAACTACGATGAATTCATCCGTCATGCAATCACAAAAATGAGCTTGTATCATTTTGCAGCAACAGAAGAATACAAAAATAGAATTATTCAGTTAGGAGAAGCGCCTGACCGTGTTTTTAATCTTGGTGCTTTAGGGGCAGAGAATTGTCTTTTTATTGACGAAAAAAATGTTTCGCCAGATGTAAAATCTCTTTCATCAAAAAAATATTTTGTAGTACTTTTTCACCCTGAAACCCTTACAAATGTTGACCTTGCACAGCAGATGGAAAATTTGCTTGGGGCCATAAAAAACTTTATAGCAGATTATCAATTTGTATTTTTAGGAACAAATGCAGATACAAATTCAGGTATTATCCGCGGCATGGTGCAGGATTTTGTCCATAAAAACAACAATGCAATTTATTATGAAAATCTGCATACAGATGCTTACCATTATCTTGTAAAAAAATCTATTTGCTTAATAGGGAACTCTTCTTCTGGCATTATAGAAGCTCCCAGCCTTGGCGTTTATACAATCAATATTGGGGATAGACAAAAAGGAAGAGTTAGAGGAAACAGTGTAATTGATGTTGCATGCAAGGAATATGATATTTTGTCTGCGATAAATAAAGTCATTGCTCTTCATGCACTAGTAAAACCTTTGAATCCATATTACAGGGAAAATTCAGCAAAGCTATATTATGATACGCTTAAACAAATTCTTTCGAAACTGGAAGGGGAAAAATATAAAGTAAAAGAATTTTGGGATCTAAAGTTTTAAAAGTAAAATTATCGGGAGCGGGTGAGAATTTTTTGACTTTAGGGTATCTCTAAAAATTGCAATTTTTAGAGGCTTCCTTTATAAAAACTTTCATCATAAAAACTATCATCGGAGCAGTCATTATTCTAGATTTTGTTAGAGATTGGAGTATATTTTGATTTATTGGGTTTTACACAAAGTTTTAACTGAAGCCAATCTAGATAGTCCTGTGGAAGGTTTTCCTGGATATTTTGCAGATTATTTTAAGGACAACTTCTGTTTCGTTGATGTAAGGGATATGTTGTTGCTTTCCAAAATTAAACGAAAATTTTTTGATTTGGATAATTATTGTGGAATAACAACAGTATCAAATAAATATTACAAGATTAATAGTTTGTCTTCATTCAAGGCCTTGTTAAAGAATACTAATGAACAAGACATATTTGTTATTCAACATTTAACAGAAATGACAATGCCAATTGTAAAATATTTGAATAACAAAAAAATTAAAGTCGCCCTTTTAGATTACTGGCAATTATCAAAATTATTTGATAGCAGTGGCGAAAGGTCGCTCTACAGTAAACTTGAAAATTTTTTTAAATACAGCTGGAAGATGAAATTCTACAGTTTGCTTAGAAAATTACTAAGCCAAAAAAATTATAAGAAAAACTATATAGATTATCTTTTTGTAGCAGATGACATAGTAAATAGCAGGACAGTCTATAACATTCCAATCAATAATCTTATAAAATGCAACTCTGTACCTTTGGACGAATTTATTTCATTTAAAAAAACAAGAAAAATTGATTTTAAAAATTATCTTGTATTTGTTGATCAAGGAATTTCGAAGCAGGCAGATACAAGTTTAGACATGTCAGAAAGTCAAAAAAAAGAATATGATCAAATAATAATAAAATCTCTTAAAAAAATTTCAGAAGAAACAGGAAAGCAAATTATTATTGCAGAACATCCAAGAGTAAAATACGAAGACGATTATTGGGGTGACTTTAAACATTTTTCTAGAATTACAAACGATTTAATTTCCCAATCAGATGGTGTAATAGGACATTATTCTACTTCATTGTATTTTGCCAAACTTAGCAGAAAAAATATTATTTTTCTAACCTATTCAGATTTTGCTTACAATGAACATGTATTGAAAATGTTTAATTTCTTGGGGGGAACTTTATTTGATATAGATAATTGCACAAGACAATACAAAGGTGATTGCAATTATCAAATCAGGGAAAATGCGGAAAGGTCGAAAGATAATAAAAATATCATTAAAAATTTTTTAGAATCTTATTGTAAAGAGAGGTCTAAATAAATCCCCTTAAACTTTTTTCTTTTTTTTGAAGCATTCCGCTTTTCGTTTAACGGCCCTTTCGCCACTTGCTGCGCGCGGTCCTTCGGACGGCCTTCGGCCTGGC
>CAVCWN010000184.1:0-5743 GCA_963605975.1 Desulfovibrionaceae bacterium
ATTTATTATATTGTAAAGGGCAGCGTGCTTGTCATGCAAAAAAATAACTGCTGCTTTAAAGACACTGGTGAATTTTTCGGGGAGGAGGATTGTCTTTTAGGCAGCAAGAGGCAGGAAGAAGTGATGGCTGTTACGGATGTGGAACTTTTAAAAATCGAAGAGGAAACTTTTTTTGAGCTGATCGAAAAAAATAAGAAGGTTTCGAAAAAGGCTCTTTCTAAAATCAGTTCCTACTATTCCAGGATTTATGGACGAATGGACAATAATCTTATATAATCACGCCTTATTGAGGGAACCTCTAAAAAAAGTTTTGATTTTTTAGAAGTACCCTGGAAAGTGCAGGCAAAAGTTTCAGGGGTTACAAACTTTTTTACTTCACATGGAGATTCATTATGACTAAATACATTTTCATTACTGGTGGAGTTGTCAGTGGACTGGGAAAAGGAATTGCGGCCGCATCACTGGGGCTTATTTTAAAAAGCCGCGGTATGAAAGTCGTAAACCAAAAATTTGATCCTTACTTGAATATTGATCCCGGCACAATGAACCCTATTCAGCACGGAGAAGTTTTTGTTACGGACGACGGTGCTGAAACTGATTTGGACTTAGGCCACTACGAACGCTTTACGGATGCGGTTCTTTCGCAAAGTTCAAACACAACGGCAGGCAGGGTTTACCTTTCTGTTTTAAATAATGAGCGCGAAGGAAAATACAATGGCGGAACTGTTCAAGTCATTCCAAATGTAACTGAAGAAATTAAAAGGCGCATGCTGCTTTCTACAAAAGAAACTAATGCTGATGTTATAATTACGGAAATTGGTGGCACGGCTGGTGACATTGAATCGCTTCCTTTTATTGAATGTATTCGCGAATTAAAATATGAAGTGGGCCAGGAAAACTGCTGCTACATTCATTTGACTCTTGTGCCTTATTTAAAGAAGGCTGGGGAAATAAAAACTAAACCTACGCAACATTCTGTAAAGCAGCTGCAGGAACTGGGCATTCAGCCTGACATCCTTATGTTAAGAACAGAAGTGGAATTGGATCAGGCAACAAGAGAAAAACTTTCTCAGTTTTGCAATGTTGATGTAGACTGCGTAATTCAAAATAAAAATGCAAAATCAATTTACGAAGTGCCTCTTGCAATGGAAGAAGAAGGGTTGGGAAATGCTGTCTGCAAAATTCTTCACATTGATGGAAAAGAAACTCATCTGGAAGAATGGGCAAAAATGGTTCACACTTTTGAAAATCCAAAACATTCTGTAAAAATTGCTTTGGTTGGAAAATACGTTGAACTGCATGATGCTTACCTTTCAGTTGTGGAAAGTTTGACACACGGCGGCATTGCCAACGAAACAGAAGTGACCATTGACTGGATTGATTCAGAAAAAATTACTAATGACGAAGAGGCAAAAGTTTTGCTGGGGCAAGCTGACGGTATAATTGTTCCAGGCGGATTTGGCAGCCGTGGCATTGAAGGAATGATTCTTGCGGCAAAGTATGCAAGGTGCCACAAGGTACCTTACTTTGGAATATGCCTTGGAATGCAGATTCTTGTAATTGAATATGCGCGGAATGTTTTGCACTGGAGCGACGCTCATTCAAAAGAAATAAATCCTGAAACAAGCCATCCTGTAATCGATCTTATGCCTGACCAAAACGGAAAAATTCTGGGCGGTACATTGAGGCTGGGAAAATTCAAATGCAATGTAAAAGAAGGAACTTTAACTTTTAAGGCTTACGGCAAAAATGAAATTTGGGAGCGCCACCGCCACCGCTACGAATTTAATAATATTTACCGCGAAGATTTGGAAAAGGCAGGTCTTATTATAGCGGGCGTAAATCCGGAAAGAAATCTTGTAGAAATTTGTGAAGTGCCGGATCACCCGTGGATGCTGGGCGGACAATTTCATCCGGAATTTAAAAGCAGACCAGACAAGGCAGGTCCTTTGTTCAGGGATTTTGTAAAAGCTGCTTTGGAAAACAAAAACACTAAAAAATAGAATTGAAGGCTTTTAGTAAAAAGACAATCTAAAAATTGATTTTTTTAGAGACCAATTAAATGGCAGAAATATTTTTTGAAAACTAACTTTTTATAGGAGAATTGAATTTTATGGAAAGAGAAAAAATACTTGTTCTTGATTTTGGCAGCCAGTACGCTCATCTTATTGCAAAAAGATTTCGTATGATGGGTTACTATTCAGAAATTGCCCTTCCTTCAGTAGACCTTGCTGCTTTAAAAAACGCAAAGGGAATTGTGCTGAGCGGGGGACCGGCTTCTGTTTACGAAAAAGATGTTCCGGAATTCAATTCTGAAATTTTAAAAAGTGACTTGCCAGTTTTGGGTCTTTGTTACGGCCACCAGCTGATGGCAAAATATTATGGAGCAAATGTTGGTAAAGCAGACATTGGCGAATTTGGAATTGCCCAGCTGGAAAAAAGTCAGGCAGGAAAATCATCTCCATTACTTCAAGGAGTGGCAGATACGACACAAGTCTGGATGAGCCACCAGGACGGAGTACTTTCCCTGGCAGACGGATTTGAAGTAATCGGAAGAACAAAGGACTGCCCTTTTGCAGCCTTGCAAAATCTTTCGTTAAAAAGATTTTCACTCCAGTGCCACTGCGAAGTAAAGGACACTCCGGAAGGAAATAAAATTTTTGAAAACTTTGCAAAAATTTGTGGAATGGAAAAAAACTGGGATGAAGACACTGTTTTAAATCACATTCTGGAAAGCATAAAAAAAGATGCTGAAGGAAAAAAGGTTTTGCTCTTTTTGAGTGGCGGTGTTGATTCAACTGTAGCGTTTGCCCTTTTAAATAAGGCCCTTGGTCAGGAAAGAGTTTTAGGTCTTCACATTGACAACGGCTTTATGAGAAAAGATGAAAGCGCAAATGTAGAAAAAGCTTACAAGGCTCACGGCTTTAACAATTTTATTGTTGAAGATGCAAGCGAAAGTTTTTTAAATGCCATTGCCGGTTTAACTGATCCCCAGAAAAAAAGAATGGCTGTCGGAGAAAATTTTATTACGGTCAGGGACATGGTTGTTGCCCGACTTAAGCTGAACGAAGATGAATGGATGTTAGCCCAGGGCACTCTGTACCCAGACATCATAGAATCCGGCGGAACAAAAAATTCAAATGTAATAAAGACCCATCACAATCGTGTGGAAGGAATTCAAAAACTGATTGCTCAGGGACTTATCATTGAACCTTTAAAAGATTTGTACAAGGATGAAGTAAGAGCTATTGGTAAAAAAATCGGTCTGTCCCAGGATTTGATTATGAGACACCCCTTCCCGGGTCCAGGCCTTAGCATAAATGTTCTTTGCAGCGATGGAAAATTTTCTGACAAAGACAAAGATGAATTTGAAAAGGCAAAAGATGAAGTTGAAAAAATTCAGCTGGACATGTTTTGCCCACACTGCACGGAAAATTTGACAAAGACAATTCTGCCAGTCCGCTCTGTTGGTGTTCAGGGGGACTTCAGGACTTACCGCTTTCCATGCGTACTTACTTTTTCAAAAGAAGAAAACGGTTTTTACCATTTGCCAAAGTTCTGGGAAAAACTGGAAGCCGCTTCAAGCAAGATTACAAATTCTTCAACATACATAAACCGCACAATCATCAAGCTGTGGCAAAATGAAAATTTAAATGACAGCGATTTTTCTTTGCAAGAAGGATACTGCACAAAAGAAAGGCTGGACCAGCTTCGCGAATGTGACAAAATTATGATTGACGCTTTACACGAAAGTGGCTGGTATTCAAAAATTTTCCAGCACTTAACAATCACTTTGCCTTACGCCTCTAAAAAAGATCATACGTCAATTGTTTTGCGTCCTGTTTCTTCTGAAGACGTTATGACAGCCCGCTTTGCTCACATTGACCAGGCCCTTGTAAAAGAAGTAGCAGAAAAAATTTCCAAATTAGGATTCGTGGATGCTCTCTTCTATGATTTGAGCAACAAGCCGCCTGCAACATTTGGCTGGGAATAATTTTTAGCGCTACCCCTTACATTATTTTTTTTACTTTGATGAAAGATGAGACTTTGGCTTTTGTAAAATTTAATTTTTCTCATGAAAAAAATATTGCCGGAATTTTAAATGATTTATGGGGATTTGGGGAAAATCTAAAAAGGCAAAAAATTGCTGATGGTTTCGGAAAGGCATATTTGAACTTTTGCCTTTCCCAGGCCGATTATGCATACACCCTTCTTTGGGAAAACCAGGCTGTGGCTTTTTTGTGCTGGAATGAAGGGGCAAAAAATAAAAATACTAAAAAAGAAAAAATCAATTTCTTTAAGAAAAAATTTTATTTTTTCAGGGCTTTGCGTTTTTTGATTCCCATTCTTTTTACAAAAGAATTTCACTACCAAGTAAAAGCATGGCAAGCTTTTTTAGCCCACACTGCAGAACAGGAAAAAGAATTGCCACATTCTTACGATGCCCAGCTGCTTCTTTTTATAAATGATTCGAAAGTGCGCGGCAGGGGGCTGGGAAAAAAGATGCTTAACTTTTTTGAAGAAAAATTAAGGGCCCACCAAATGTCTTCATATTTTTTGCACACAGACACGGAATGTTCTTACGCCTTTTATGACAAGTGCGGCTTAAAAAGAATTCTTTCAAAAAGCCTGTCCGAAAAAAATGGTTCCATGCAAGAAAACTGGCAGATTTTTGTTTACGCGAATGAAGAATAAGATGGAAAATTTACGAAAGCAGTGAGTGTAAAAAAAGAAATGTAGCACTGGTTGGGAAAGCAGTGCTACACTTCAAAAAGAAACAACGTTTACTAAACCAGCACATCTAAAAAAGTGACACTGGTTACGAAACTAGCCTCTCTTTCTAAAAAGCGACACTGTTTACGAAAGCGGTGAGTGTAAGAAAAATGTGGCGCTAGTTGGGAAAACAGTGCTCCGCTTCAAAAAGAAACAACGTTTACTAAACCAGCACATCTAAAAAAGTGGCACTATTTACGAAACCAGCCTCTCTTTCCAAAAAGCGACACTGTTTACGAAAGCAGTGAGTGTAAAAAGAAATGCAACACTGGTTGGGAAACCATTACCCCGCTTCAAAAAGAAACACTGTTCCCTAAAGCGGCACATCTAAAAAAAGTGGACATCTTTACGAATGTAATAATTCTTTCCAAAAGGAAACCTTGGTTTCTAAACCAATACATCTAAAAAAAAAACGCTGCGCTGTTTACGAAACTAGTTTCTCTTCCCAAAAAGCCCCATTCCCTAAACCATTATCTCTTTCCAAAAAGCTGCACTGTTTACGAAAGCAGTGCCTCGATTCAAAAAGCGACACTGTTTACGAAAGCAGTGAGTGTAAAAAAAGAAATGCAGCACTGGTTTGGAAAACAGTGCTCCGCTTCAAAAAGAAACAACGTTTCCTAAACCAATACATCTAAAAAAGCGGCACTGTTTACGAAAGCGGCATCTCTTTGCAAAAAGCGACACTGTTTACGAAAGCAGTGAGTGTAAAAAAAATGTGGCACTGGTTGGGAAACCATTACCACGCTTCAAAAAGAAACACTGTTCCCCAAAGCGGCACATCTAAAAAGAGCGGCACTGTTTACGAAAGCGGCATCTCTTTCCAAAAAGCGACACTGTTTACGAAAGGAGTGAGTGTAAAAAAATGTAGCACTGGTTGGGAAAGCAGTGCTCCGCTTCAAAAAGAAACAACGTTTCCTAAACCAGCACATCTAAAAAAGTGGCACTATTTACGAAACCAGCCTCTCTTTCC
>CAVCWN010000185.1:0-26130 GCA_963605975.1 Desulfovibrionaceae bacterium
ATCCATGTCCCGGAATTTTTTTCCCAGTAAAAGTGGCGTCATAAATTTCATTTACTCCGCAGGAAGGACTTCTGCTTTGAAGAATTATTAAATCAGGTTTTTCCTTTTCTACAATTTCAAAAGCCTTTTTTGCCCCAGAGAAAAATTCCTGGCTTACCTCTTTTCCTTCTTTATTAAAGACTTTGCCTGAAATAATTTCTGCCGGTGGATGAGGCCTTTTTAATCCTCCCATAACTTCAGGGCAAATTTTTATGACCTGGTGATTTTTTAGAAAATTGCATAGTTTTTGATTAAAATTATTTGTGCCGTTATACTTGCAATTAACTCCTGTTAAACATGCGCTTACAATTATTTTCATATTTAACTTTTATTCCTTATAATAAAAAAAATCAAGTGAAAATAATTTTCTGTTTTTACTACTTTTGCATAGTTGATTATTTTTTTCTTTTGGATAATTCTAAGGCCACTATGAATAAATCAGCAATGTCAAAATTGATTCATCCGGATTTGCTCAATGGTCCTATTTTTAAAACACTGATTGTTTTTACCTTTCCAATTTTTGTTTCCTACCTTTTTCAGCAACTTTATAATGCAGCAGACACAATCATTGTTGGAAATTATTTGAGTGAAGTTTCTCTTTCTGCAATTGGAGCTTCAGCACCATTAAATGACTTAATTGTTGGTTTTGGAACAGGATTTGGTACTGGAATGGGACTTGTTGCCGCAAGAGAGTACGGGTCTGGCGATTACAAAAAATTAAAAAAATCAGTTGCAGCTTCTCTTATTTTAACATTGATTATAACCCTGTTGATGATGGTCACTTTTTATTTTTCATTAAAGCCACTTCTTAGACTTTTGAAAACTCCTGAAGAAATTATTGATGAATCTTATTCTTACATCATTGTCATTTGTCTTTTTTGTGGAGTTATGTTTCTTTATAATTTAGCTTCAGGCTTGTTAAGGGCAATCGGAAATTCCTTTATGCCATTGCTGTTTTTAGTACTTTCTTCCCTTTTGAATATATGGCTGGACATTCTTTTTATAACTAGATTCAACATGGGCATAAAAGGGGCTGCCATTGCAACTGTAATTGCCCAAGCTGTATCTGCCCTGCTTTGCATAATTTACATTGCTTTCAAAGCAAAAATTTTAATTCCTTATCCAAAAGAGGGTCATTTTAAATTCGATAAAAAAATTTATAAAGATCTTGCAGGTCAGGGACTTTCCATGGCACTGATGGGATCTTTAGTTACATCAGGAACAGTCATCTTGCAATCAGCAATTAATGTTTTTGGAAAAACAATTATTGCAGCTCACCTTGCCTCAAGAAAAATTTTTTCAATAGCTTCCATTCCGATTTTTACAATTGGAATGGCCAGTGCAACTGTTGTTTCGCAAAACTATGGTGCTTCAAAAATGGATAGGGTTAGAAAGGTTGTAAGAGTTGCCTGTATAGTTACTACTGTATGGTCAATGATTTTAGTTATATCATCACGTTTTGTTTTAAGAAATCTTTTAACATTCATTTCTGGTTCTAAACAGGAAGAATTGCTCGAATATGGAACAAATTATTTAACTTTCGCCTTCCCGTTTTTTATAGTTTTAGGTGTATTGATTGTTTTAAGAAATTCTCTGCAAGGTTTAGGTGCAAAAATTTTACCACTTCTTTCAAGTATTATAGAACTGGCGGGAAAAATTTTATTTACAATCTTTGTCATTCCAAAAATCGGAACACAGGGAATTATTATGACCGAACCTTTAATCTGGGTAGCAATGTGTTTAAGTCTTTTATTTGCTTACATAATCAGATTAAAGGGCATCTCTAAAAATTGCAATTCTTAGAGGCTCCAAAAAAGAATTAACAAAGGTAAGGGGCAGACGGTATTATGATTTTTCAAAAAATTAATTTTCCTCATCATGTCTTTTTTTTACATCCGGATGTTTTTGGTAAAAATCAATTCTTTCATCTGTAAGTTTAGAGCGCATTTCTATAAGTTCTTTATTGACCTTTGCAATTTTTTCGTAAAGTTCAAAAAAAGAAACAGCTTCTTCTTGGCCAGTTTTAATTTCACTACTTCTGACAAAATTTTTGTTGTCATTTCGCCACATATCTTCATCTTGTGCAGTCCAACCTGTGATTTTAGCATAAGCAAGACTTTGACTTTTTACAGCTTTTACAATTTCAAACCACTTTTTTCCAGAGGTTTCTTCCATAAGAAGTCTTAGTCTTTTGTCAGAACTCTTACAAATCAATTCAAGATGAGCATCTTCACGATTTTCAAGAATTTTTATTTGAGCTGCTTCTTCTAACGATAAAATTTCTTTTGAATTCTTGAAATCCTTCCATGAAAAATCATTTATAAAATCATAAATGTATTTTCCACCGTAAAGGCTTTGCGAAAGAGATTCCCTTTTTCTTAAATTTGTTACTGGAAAAATGTAAGCCTTTTTTATTTTAAAATGTTGTGGAAGAATGACATTCATCTTTTCAATAAAATCTTCCGCAGAAATATTTTCGTGCAAATAACATGAAGCAACTTCTTCCAGGCTTTGAAGTCCCAGTGTCATAGGGCTGACGAATTCAATTCGTGGCAGAGGATTAAATCCTGTTGTAAAAACAAAAGGCAGGGATGAGCGAAGAATTGCCTTATGGAACATTTCAACTTGAGAAAGATATGCAATATATTCGCCTCCATTATTTCTTTCAAAAGAAAACAATACTCTGTACAAAACAGGAATATTGCATTCCGGTCTTATTGTTGCCCTTTTTATTTCATTGAGAGGATATTTTTCATCAGCTGCTTTGAGTTCTTGGCTTTTAAAAACTCTAGTATCCTGAACTTTATTACAAATGCCACATGGGGCAGGACAATCTGCTTTGCAAGGTGCAGTTAATTTATTTTCAAGTGATTTTTGCCATTCTTTTTTATAAAAATTTTTTGCAGGACCTAAAGTTACTCCATCCCATGGAAGTTCTTCATCTAAAGACCAGTCACGGTAAATGTAATCATAAACATTGTAATCCGCTTCTTTAAATGCTTCTTCCCAAAGGGGCATATTTTCTTTTAAATGATCATCCCAGGCATCAAAACGGGCGCCTTTTTTGTAAGCATTAAAAATAACTTTACCTGCCTTTTCATCCCCACGGCTTAAAAGACCTTCAATAACTGTCTGGAAAAAATTGTGACGGCCCAGTTTGAATTTTCCGCGAGGCAAATGTTCATAAAAATAATCAATTTTCTTTTGCGCCTTTTCTACAGAAATCTGTTTTGTCCACTGATAGGCAGTGTGGGGTTTAGGAATAAAAACTCCAACATTTACATTACACTGAATTTTTGTTCGTGCCTGCAAGTTAAGAAGGAATTCTGTTATTACTTCCTCTTCACTTTTGCCCAAAGGATTATCTTCAAAATAGTCCCCTACCGGCAGTCCTACCATAAAATAAAATTTTGCCGATGACCAGCCCCGCTTTTTCGCTTCCAGAATAATTGATTCAAGATGCTGGGCGTAGACTTCTTTATTTAAACTTAACTGCCAGCTTTCCTCTGGAGTTTCAACTGCAAAAGTTAAGCCGGATTTTCTTACTTGACTTAGTTTTTCAAGCATTCCCAAAGACATAGAATTTACTTTAAGAGAAGGAAGCTGAAAAGAAACATTGTAGCCCTTATAGCGTTCATTTAAAAAATCAAGCAATCCTTCCTTTTGAGGAAAATCCGCAGAACTTAGTGAATTTAAACTGATTTCACGATAGCCTGCTTCAAAAACCAGACGGTCAATTTCGTTGACAATTAAATTAAAGCTTTTAACTCTTGTTGGACGATAGTAAATTCCTGCATGGCAAAAGCGACAGCCATTTGGACAGCCACGCATAATTTCAATAACTCCGTGGTCCTGGACAACTTTAAGTTGTGGTTCAGGAAACCAGTCAGGCACAGAAGGCTTTAATCCAAAATCAGACTGAACAGCACGCTTTGCCTTTTTTTTATTTTTTGTCCACATAAAAGGCAGACTTTCAATATATGACAATTTTTCTTTTTTGCTGGCATGATTTTTTTTCATTTCCTGAAGATGATTTACCATTTCAAACAAACCGTCTTCCGCTTCCCCAATCATAACTGCATCAAAAAAATCTCCGTAGGGAGCAGGGTTTGTCATGCCACAGCCACCAGCAATTACTAATGGGTCATCTTCACCTCTTTGGGCACACAAGGGATTTACATTCCCATCTTCAAGCATGGCAAGAACTTCTGTTATGCCCAGTTCATAACCAATAGAAAAAGAAATTATATCCACATGGCAAAAAGGCATACCGGTTTCAAGGGAATACAAGGGGAGCTTTAACTTTTTTAAAAGAGCTTCAAAATCTGCTGCCGGAGCAAAGGCTCTTTCGCAGCGGATATTTTCGTATGCATTTAATCCATTGTAAATTATCTTTACTGCCAAATTCGACATTCCAATTTCATATAAATCCGGAAATGCAATAATGTAATTTAATTTGTCATCATCAGCCTTGTGTTCTTTTACAATAGAACCATATTCCCCACCTAAATATCTTGAAGGAGACTGAATGGAAATTAAGTGCGGATAAAGATCTTTTAAAGGATTTATTAACTTCATACTGGTAAATCAAAATCAAGGCGGCGGGCATTTACACTCATGACAATTCCCAAAGATGCCATATTTGTCATAAGAGAAGTGCCTCCGTAAGAAAGAAATGGCAAAGGAATTCCAGTAATTGGCATAATTCCCATAACCATTCCAACATTGATTATAAAATGGAAGGCCAGCATGGCAAATACACCAACACAAATAAGCATTCCATATCGGTTAGCAATATTTTTTGTAATAACAAGAATTCTTATAAGAATTGCAAGATATATAAGCAAAACAAAAAAGCATCCAAAAAATCCACTTTCTTCTGCAATAATTGAAAAAATAAAGTCTGTAGACTGTTCAGGCAGATACTGCAGGTGGGATTGGCTGCCTTTTAAAAATCCACGTCCCCAAAAAGCCCCTGCCCCTATTGCAATACGTGACTGAATAATATGATAGCCTGCTTTTTCTGGATCGATTGAAGGATCCAAAAAAATAATTAAACGCTGAATTTGGTAAGGTTTTAATACTTTTCTGGCAACAAGGTAAATAATCAAGGCAATTACTATTAAAGAAAAAGCGTAAGCAATCCAGTAATAAAACTTTTGTTTAACAAAGAAATAGCCGGCAATTCCAAATGCTGCCAAAAGAATACAGGCACTGATTGTTAAAAAAAGAATTTTCTTATTTGTAAGAATATGAATTATAGGAACAGTTTTTTTATAGATTTCAGCTTCCCAAGAAGGTAGAACTGTCATGAAGATACCCAAAAGTCCTGCTCCCAAAAGAAAAAGAATATATCTTAAAGGAATGTCTGTAAAAAAGCACATCAGGAAAAATACTGCAACATAAACAGAAGCCGTTCCAAGGTCAGGCTGCAACAATACCAGTAAAGTCGGAAAAGCCATAATCATGATTGCCATCAAATATTTTTTCAATGCATAGAATTTTTTACTTTTTCCACTTCCCTCTTTATTACTCCTGGCAAAAAAATGGGCCAGAAAAATAATTATGGCAAGTTTCATAAATTCTGAAGGCTGGAAAGAAAATCCTTTAAATTTAACCCAGGAAGTTGCACCATTGGTATCCGAATCAACCTTTAACTGAGCATAAAAGAAAAGGTAAACAAGAAAAATTGAAAGTATGGCATAAGGAATAAAGGCATATCTTTCGAATTTTCTGTAGTCATAAAGATTTAAAGCAATCATCACAACAATGCTTGCTAAAAGCCATATAATTTGTTTTATGTATTCCGGTTGTTTTCCATCGTTTTTTCCATAATAATTCAAAAGACCGTCAGCATCTATTTGAGCAGAATAAATAAAAGCAATTCCCACTATGGAAATAAGAACAGAAAGTATCAAAAGAAGATAATCAATCTTTTTTAAAAATTTAAATTTCATTCCTGTCCTCCAGTAGCCCTATTAACCATCCATCTAAATCCAAGTTGATTAATTGATTCATCATAGTCAAGATCATTGAAATAACCATTAATCACAATATTTGTCGCGTAAGGAGCCCACCATTCCCAATCATTTACTGCTTCTACAATTGTTGCAACAACAATTTGATCTTCAACTGGAGCATTATAAGGAGCATAAGCCACCATCCATGAGTGCCAGTGACCTTCAGCATAACCGTTAACTTCTGCAGTACCCGTTTTACCGGCAATTTCTATAGTTTTGTTTCCCATAGGATAGGTTGCCGTTCCGTCTGTAATCATATATCTTAAGTCTTCCTGAACTTGTTTCCAGACATCCGGGGAAACTGATGACTCATGCAAAATTTCAGGTTTAATACTTTCAATTATTTCGTCATTTGAAGGATCTCTAACTTCTTTGAGCAAGTGAGGTTTATAAATTTTACCGCCATTGGCAACCATGGCCATCATATTTGCAACTTGAAGAGGTGTTACCCTGGTATAGCCCTGACCAATAGACATGTTCATCGTGTCACCACCAAGCCATTTTTGATGCTTTTCACGATTTTTCCACTGGGCCGTTGGAACAAATCCTTCTGATTGAGAAGGCAAATCAATTTGGGCACTTTCGCCTAATCCAAATTCCCTAGCATAAGTTGCAATAATATCTACCCCCAGATAATCTCTTCCCACAATCCAATAATAAACATCGCAGGACTGGGCAAGGGCATTTTTCAAATCCAAACCACGGTGACCTCTAGGCTTGGTTTTATAAATGTGACATTTAAATTCTCGGTCACCATATTGAATAACTCCCGGACATTCAACTTCCTGGTCAGCAGGAAAAGCATTCTGATCCAGAATAGCCGTTGTCATAATAGTTTTAAAAGTCGAAGCCGGAGGATATTCTGCATTTACCGCCCTGTTCAACAAAGGATAATTTTCAGTTTCAAGTAATTTTTGATATTCAAGGCCCCCATTCTCCTGGGAAAAAATGTTGGAGTTAAAATATGGATACGAAACCATAGCCAAAACTTCCCCATTTGAAGGCTTTAAAACAACAATAGCCCCTACTCTGTCGCCCAAGGCCTTTTCAGCAAGAGTTTGTGTTTTAGAATCAATTGTCAAAACAAGATTTTTTCCCATTTCAGGCGGTTCAATTTCTGCCACTGTATTCAAAATACGACCATTTGCTTCTCGGGCATGAATTTCCCGTCCAGGTTTTCCTTGCAAAAGCTGGTCATACTGTTTTTCAATTCCAGATTTTCCAATAATGGAATTGTCGTTGTAGCCCTTGTTGTAAAGAATATTTACCTCTTGCGGAGTAATGTTACCCACATAGCCCAAAACGTGACAAATGGAACCTGTTTCTACATAATTTCTAACCGGTTTATTGCGCCATGAAACACCTGGCAAATCCGTAACATTTTCTGCAATATTCGAAATAATTTCAAAAGGAACATTTGTTTTAATTTCTATTGCTTGGTAGGATGATTTTTTATCGTCTACTTTCCGGTCAATCTGACTTTTTTTAATTCCAAGATATTCTGCCAGTTTTAAAGTTACCGTATCGTAGAGTTTTGAAGGAATTTCGCCCGGAGTAAGGTCAACTGCAAAGGAATCATTATTGTTTACCATAGGAAAGTTGAAATTCCTGTCGTAAATGTAACCTCTTTGAGCAGGTATTTCTGTAGAAGTTCTTGAAATTCTTACAGATTGATTTTGATATTGTTTTCCGTTGATAATCTGCATTGAAAAAAGACGGATAATGTAAATTACAAAAACAAGGCATGTAAAAATAAAAAGAAAATTTATTTTTACAGTTTTATTTACATCTTTTCCATCTTTATCTGCATATCTTATATCACCCATTGAAAACCCCTCTTAAGACAGCTAAAAGATTTTTCCCGGGTTAAGGACAATTGCCTTCTTAAAAAATCCAAGAAACTTAAAAATGAGAGGAGCCAAAATCACATTCATCCCTATTTCAAAAAGAAAAGCCAGATTAAAAGGATTGAATGTAAGAACTTTAGCTGGAAACAAAAGGGCAATAAGCCATAGTAAAAGCGCTTTCATAATAGTTGCACCAAAGGCCAGAATTGCAGGAACAAGGAAACCGTCAGTATTTAAAGTCTTATTAAAAAATCCTGAAACATAACCAATTATTGTTCTGTAAAAACAATTAAAACCTAAAGGAGCACCGCTTATAAAATCAAGAAAAAGTCCTGAAATAAAACCCGTAAGTTCGCCATGAAATCTGCCGTTTTGGAGGGCAAAATAAAGCACACAAAGCATGCAGAAATCCGGCATGGAAGGTAAAAGAGGAATATTAGATAAAACAGCTGCCTGAATTAAAGAAAAAGCTAAAAGAATTGCAGCAGAAATAGACAATGATTTTCCCATATTATTCAGTAAGCCCCTCGCTTTCAGCCACTACATGGCTTTCTTCATTTTGATTTTCTGTAGAAGAATTTTCCAAAGGATTTTCTTCATTTGAAAGTTTCTTTTCTTCTTCAGATAGAGAAGCATCAAAAGCTTCAATGTCTATATCATTTTCTGATTTCAAATCCATGACAAGCACATATTCAAGGCGATTAAAATCGATCATAGGTTCAACTTCAATATCAAGAGAAGTGTCATAGTCTAAAACCGTAATTTTTGAAATGGAACCAATTGCTATATCTGCTGGATAGTTGGCATTTTCGCCACTAGTTACTACAAGGTCCCCATAGTTAAAATCTTCAAGGGCACGTTTACGAATGTAACTCATAGAAAGGTTTGAATCAAAGGTGCCGTTACCCTGGACAATACCAATATCGCGTGTGTTTTGTATTCTGGCAGAAATATGACACTGCATGTCATATATAGGCATAATAAGGCTGGTCAAAGGACCAACAGTAACAATTTTTCCAACCAGGCCTATGTCACCATTTTGAATGGCTATAACACTCATGCCTTTCTTTATGCCATTTCTTGCACCCTTGTCGATTGTAATTCCGCTGTAAAGATTGTCAGTTTCCCTACCAATAATTCTTGCTGAATAACTTTTGTATTCAGAAGAAGCCATATAGTCTAACTGCTCACGGAGCCTTTCATTTTCCTTTTTGATTTCAGCATTATTTCTTTTTAAATATTCATAATCCTGGACTTTTTCAAGAAGAACTTTGTATTCCTTGTGGAGCTGCCTTCTTTCTTTTATGGATTTAGCGGTATTCGTAAAGCAATCTGTAATTTTGTGGACTCCAATCTGCATGGTAGAAACAATTGTAAATCCGACAGTCTTTAAATTGACAATAAATTTGCCAGATGAAAGTCCCAGTGAGATTGAAGAAAATAACAGCAAAAGAATCAAAATAAAATCTGGAAGACGAAATTTTGATTTTCTTTTTGAAAATTTTACCATCCGAAAAGCCTCAAAAAATTATAATGCGATTGAATTTTAGCCGTTAAGATTGTTGTAAATTGAGCGGCTGGTAGACATATTCTTAAAGAGTTCAAATGCCTGACCTGCTCCAACTGCAACACATTCAAGAGGTTTTTCAACAAGAATTACAGGAACACCTGTTTCTTTAGTAATCAGTTTTTGGAGGCCCTTAAGCATGGAAGCGCCACCTGTCATTACAATACCACGCTCCATAATGTCAGAACCAAGTTCCGGAGGAATCTTTCCAAGAACACGCTTTACTTCTTCTACAATTTTAGAAAGAGGTTCTTTTAAAGCTTCACGAACTTCTTCAGAAGAAACTTCAAGACTTCTAGGTAAACCTGTAATTGCATCGGTACCCCGAATTTCCATTTTTTCACTGTTTTTATCAGCAATGGCATTACCAATGGAAATTTTAAGCTTTTCAGCATTGCCCTGGCCAATAATAAGATTATGTTCCTTGCGGATGTGATTCATGATTGCTTCATCAAATTCATTTCCGCCAGTGCGGATTGAACTTGTAATTACCATACCGCCAAGGGAAATTACAGAAACTTCTGTTGTTCCACCGCCAATATCACAAATCATGTGGCCTGCAGGTTCATAAATAGGGATTTGAGCTCCAATTGCAGCGGCCAGACTTTCTGGAATAACTTCAACTTCCTTTGCACCAGCTTTCAATGCAGCAGCCATAACTGCATCTTTTTCAACTTGAGTAATGCATGAAGGAATGCCTATTTTCATTCTGATAGATTTAAAAAAGCGCCTTCTAGGACAGATTTTGGAAATAAAATGCTTAATCATTTTTTCAGTTGAATCACTATCTGCAATTACACCATCAGCCAATGGCCTGATTGCAACAATATTTCCCGGTGTTTTCCAAAGCATTCTTTTAGCCTTGGCTCCAACTGCAACGACGTTGCCTGTTCCTTTTTCAATTGCAACAACTGACGGTTCATCAATTACAATACCCTGGCCCTTAACGTAAATAAGAGTATTGCAAGTTCCCAAATCAACGCCAATGTCTGTTGTAAAACTATCAAACAAGCCCATTTATATATTCCTCCATCTATGCTCTGCACTCATGCACTAATTTCTTAAGGCGCAAAACAAAATAATCAAAATTCAGTAATAAAACTATATAATAAAAAAACTAATTAATAAAGTTTTTTATTATCGAAAAATAAAAGATTTTTTTCTATTGATAAAGCTTTTCAAGTGCTCCCACATGATTTGCTTCTATTTTTAAGGTTTTTCTCCATTGAGCTCTGGCCTTTGCAATGTCACCCTGCTTTTCATAAATAAGGCCCAGACCGTATTGAGCATCTGCAGAGTCTTGATTTTTTTCAAGTATCTGCAAAAACTCATTTTCGGCCGCAGAATAATTTTCTTCATCAATATAAATATTTCCCAAAATATTGTGGCATTTTTCATTCACAGTATCATCCTGACTGGAATTCAAAATTTGGAAAAGATACTGCTTGGCAATATTAGATTGCTTATTGTTGATGTATTGTTTTGCAATTGAAAGCAAAAGTGCATCAGATTCGCGGACATTTAAAGCCTCTGTCAAAGCAGCAATGCTTTCCTGTGTCATATTCAGCGAAGCGTAACTTAAGCCCAGATATTCAGAAATATCATCAGCCCAGTAGCCTTCATTTTCTGCTTCTGTCAAATATTTAATAACTAAATCAGCATAAAAATTGTAGGAAGAAAAACTGTCCTTGTAAAAATAAGATTTACCCAGCATGTAAAAAAGCTGAGCCTTTGTTTCTTCCTTGCAATTTAAAAGAGCAATTCTTATGTTTTGGATTGCTTCATCAATGTATTGAATAGAGCGGGAATTGTCTGTTTGCGAAACGCCTAAATAAAAAGAGGCATAACCGTGAAGTGTTCTTGCAAGATTTTGTGTCGGGGATTTTTCAATTATATTTTGAGAAACTTCATAAACATCTTCGTACTTATATTCCTGCCAGTATTTTTGGAGAAGAGTTGCTGAATCCCTTTTGTTTATGTATTTATTTACAATACGGTAAGTAATAAAAGTAACAGCTGCTAAAAAAGCACAAATCCCCAGCAAAAGTAAAAGGCGTGGAATAAATTTACTTTTTCTGTGAACAATGTTTCCGTTAAAAGTTTCCCCTTTTTTCATATCCCACCTATTTTTTTTAAGTTCTAAAAATCCTTAAGTAAGAATTTCTAAAACTGCCTTTGTCCTGATAAAAATATCTTTTTTGAATACAGAAAAATCAATTTCCATTCAAAAAAAAGAAAGGGATACAGTAAGCCGGGTTCTGTCTGAAATGGTCATCTATCCGGAATGCAAGTTACCCTGCACCTCCAGCAACCTACCCGCAGTATAAGGCCGGAAACCAAACTGCTGCTCGATCTTGCTCCGAATGAGGCTTGCTTATGCCATTTTTGTTACCAAAAACGCGGTAGTCTCTTACACTGCCTTTTCACCCTTACCATTACTGGCGGTTATTTTCTGTAGCGCTATCTGTCAGAAAAGTCCTTTTGCAAAGCAAGTAACAATTCTGCCCGGTTATTATCCGGCATTCTTTCCGGTGGAGCCCGGACTTTACCTCACACAACTCCTTTTATCATCAAAAGGGTCTGCGCGACCATGTATCCCATTTTTTACTATTCAAATAAAATCTCTCCGAAAAAAGTGACTGAAGTAAATCAATTAAAAATCCATAGATGAATCAATATCTTCGTCATCTTTAAGATAGTCATATTCATCACTGCCAACTTCGCCATCTTCAACAACGTCTGCAAGGCTACCGGTATCTTCAAGGCTAAAGAAGTTTTCTTCTGCATCTGAACCTTCTTCGTAGAAAAGAACACGGCTACAGTAAGGACAATACATAATTTTATCACCATCACGAACTTCATTTGCAAAGTTAGCAGGTAAAATCATCTGGCAACCGTCACAAACATTGCCCTTTACAGTTACAATGCCCTTTTTATTCCTTTGAATGATTCTCTGGAATTTATAAAGCAATTCTGAATCAAGACCTTCAGAAATCTTTGCTTCTTCCTTTTCAAGTTTTTTCAAAGCATCTTTCTTTTCATTTAATGTTTCGTCAAGGGAAGCTTTTTCTTCATTTACAGAATCTTCTGTAGTATGAATGAGGCTTTCCAAATCATCAACATCATTTTTAAGCTGGTCACGATTTTTTTCAATCTTTGCAATTTGACCTCTAAGATCATTTTCCTTAGCCTTTGCTTCATCAATTTTTTTGCTAAGGTTTTCGTAATCGCGGTGTGTCTGGATAGTATCCATATTTTTTTCGCTTTCTTCTGCATACTTTGTTGTTTCATCAAGTTCTGCATGCAAGCCATTGATTTTTGCTACTATACTTTCATATTCCTCATTTTTCTGAAGGAATTCGGATTTGAACTGCTCAAGACTTTCCATTGTTCCCTGCAAAGATTTAGGCAGATTGTTAACAGTATTCTGAATTTCGTACTTTTCAGAAAGAACATCCTGTAATTTTTTGAGTTTGTCAAATTTTTCTGACATTTCCATAGGTTGTAACCTCGTATTAAATAACATTATCCCCAAAAATTGCATTTTAGAGATTTATTTATGATTATGCAGATTTTATTGTCTTGCCCTGAAATAAATCATTTTTCCACAGCAAAAAAATCCCCAATGAACCCACTAAACCGTCCAATGATTTTATATTATTTTTCTTCTTATGGCAACATCTAAAAAGTGAACTTTTAGATGCTTTTCCTTCAGCTGTCAAATAAGAAAAAGTTTTTTGAAAAGAAGAGCCGGAAAATCTAAAAGAAAATCCGGCTTCCTGTGACTTTTTATTGGGAATTTCTAAAAAATGATTTTTCTTAAATTCCTTTTACAAAAAATCACTTCTTTTCAAAAAAAATCAAATCAAAATCACTGGTCAATGAAATCCTTTAAGCCAGAAGAGCGGCGCGGATGGCGAAGTCTTCTTAAAGCCTTAGCTTCAATCTGTCTGATTCTTTCACGAGTAACGTTGAAGTAAAGACCAACTTCCTCGAGTGTAAGAGAATATCCGTCATCAAGACCAAAACGCATCTTAAGAACTTCCTGCTCTCTTTTTGGAAGAGTGCCCAAAATTTCACGAATCTGCTCTTGCAAAAGCCTGTATGAAGTTTGATTTGCAGGATTTTCAACATCCTTGTCTTCAATAAAATCACCAAGAGAAGAATCTTCTTCTTCACCGATTGGAGTTTCCAAAGAAATTGGTTCGCGGGCAACATTTTTAACTTGCTTTACTCGGCTTACTGGCCATGAAAGCTGCTGGGCAATTTCTTCGTCTGTAGGTTCACGGCCGAGTTTTTGAACTAATTGGCGGCTTTCACGAACAACCTTGTTGATTTGTTCAATCATGTGAACAGGAACGCGGATTGTGCGGGCTTGATCCGAGATAGAACGGGTAATGGCCTGGCGAATCCACCATGTTGCGTATGTAGAAAATTTGTAGCCCTTGCGATATTCAAATTTTTCAACAGCTTTGATAAGACCGATATTGCCTTCCTGAATAAGATCAAAAAGTTGAAGGCCACGATTTGTATATTTTTTAGCAATAGAAACTACAAGGCGGAGGTTTGCATTGATAAGGCGATTTTTTGCATTTTCAAGCATAGTCCTTCCACGCTGAATTTCTTTTGTCATTTCAAGAATTTCTTCAACTGAATTTTCAAATTCATATTCCAAACGGCGCAGTTTTCTGTCAATTTTTTGAATGGTTGTGTACAGTTCACGAATTTCATCCGCAGATATGCCCAATTCCTTTTCAAGTTGCATTGACTGAGAATGTGTTGCAAGGCGGCGACCAATTTGTCTTAGGCCAGCAGCATCTTTTATGTGCAACTCACGCATTCTTTTTTCCTGTTTGTGGTGGAATTCATCAATTTTTGCCGAAGCCGTAAGAAATTTTGTTGAAAAGCGGTCTATTTCTTCAGTTTGAAGATCGATTTTTAAAAGTTCCTTAAGGATTTTCTTTTTATAATCGTTCAACTGCTTGTCTTCAAAAATAGCCATAGTCTGGTCATTTTCGTTGAGTTGTTTCTTTAAAGAAATGTATGACTTTAAATCAGGATAAATCGGTTTAAGATATTCTCCGTAGCAACTCTTAAGACGGCGCTTCTCTGTCATTTCTTCATTTATTTCTTTTCTAGCCCTGCCCGGCTCATGAGGATCAATTCTTGTGTAGGCCTTTTGAGCAATAAGGAAAAATTCAGGAAGCATCATACCGGAATTTTTTATAACATCCTTGATGATATTTTGACCATCTTCCATTTGCTTTGAAAGAATAACTTCCTGTTCTGCAGTAAGAAGTGATTCTTTTCCGATGTCACGAAGATAGATGCGGATTGGATCATCAATATTATTTTCTTTATCATTTGCTAGAAGGCGGCCCTTGTATTCTTCGGTCTTAGATTCCTGCAAAAGTTCTTCTGAGCCTTCATCGTCGTCATCTTCTACAGAAACATCGTCTTCATCATCCATGAGGCCTGCTTCATCCATAATTTGAATATTGTTCTTCGTTAAAAGCTGAAGAACATTTTCCATTTCTGGACTGTTAACAAAATCCTGACCAAGATGTTCTGTAATTTCATCCCATGAAATAATTTGTTTACTTCTTCCGTAATCCAAAAGTTTTTTTACTTCTGGAGAAAGGTTTGCATCTTCATCTTCTTCCGGACTGTCTGCTGCAGGATTTTCACTTTCAGCGCTTTCATCCTTTTTATTTTTTGCAGTAGATTTTTTCTTTTTATCTTCATCCAATGCAGAGTCTTGTAACTTTTGTTCATCTGCGTCAATTTTTGCCTTAGAAGACTTTTTCTGGTCAGAGATTTTTTCTTTTTCTTCTTTTACACTGGATTTTTTCACTTTTTCTTCTGCTTTTTTCTTTGAATCTTTTACTTTATTTTCCATTGCCTTTTCTGCACCAGGCTTTACTTTAGATTTTGCTTTTTTATCTTCTTCTGCTTTTTTTGCCTTAGCATTTTCTTTTACAACTGCTTTTGAAGTTTCCTTTTTAACTTCTTTTGCAGGTGATTTTTTTACACTTTCTTTAGAAGAAGATTTTGCATTCTTAGCCTTAGAAGTTTTACTTTCCTTGGTTTCAGTCTTTGCTGCAGATTTAGCAGGATTTTTTGCTTTTTCACTTTTAGAAGCAGCTTTTTCCTGCGCCTTTGACTTAAGATCAGTTTTTTGATTTTTTTTGATTTTGCTTGTTTCTTCAGTGTTTTTTTTAGCCATTATTTAACCCTTAAGATTTTCTATCTGTTTATTAATTTCTTGTTTTTGTATAAGCAAATCTCTCAGTTGAATTTTATCTTCCGGAAGATTGCTCCGTTCAAGCCGTTTAATTCGATTTAAAATCTCATCAGACTGGCGCTTTAATTTTCTGCCTTTTATCAGTTTTATACTGTCGTCTACTATTGCTTCCTGCTTACCCTTAAAACCATCGAGAGTAGAAAAAATTTCTTCCCTCATGGAATCATCTTCGCAGTGAGTAGCTATATTTACTACAGAAAAATTATCGCTCCTTGAACATTCCTCAAGAATACAAAACAGCTCCTTAGCCCTTGCATTCTCCAGATCATCAACAGAAACTTCATTCCTCATTTTGTTGAAAAGGCTGACATCATCAGCTACGGTACTCATCACTGCACGCAACTCCGCATTCGGGTTAATTTTTTCAGGCTTAAGCTCCTGCGTCTGAACCGTATTGTTGTCTTTTCTATAATTTTGGGGATTGACTTGTTTTCTATTCTTATAATCTAAAGCAGCAGCCTCCAGGCTAATGTCAAATGCCTGACAGAATTGTTCAAGACAGGCATTTTTTTGAACATCTGATTGCAGAGCGTCCAGGTATGGAAAAAATTCCCTGAGAGCCTTAGTTTTTCCTTCAGGCGAATTTTTTGGATACAATGATGACAGTCTATTAATCAGAAAATCGCTATCTAATATAGCTTTATCTACATCATTCGTCAAGGTTTCTTTTCCATAATTTAACATTATTTCTGCAGGATCTTTTCCACCGCTTAAAATAATTACCTTGCAGGGAATGTCCCTTTTTCTTAACATCAAAATATCTTTTATGGTCGCATTTTGGCCAGCCCCATCACTGTCCATAGACAAGTAAACACTTTCTACATAAGGCTGGAAAATAGAAATCTGGTCTTCTGTCAAAGCCGTACCCAAAGGAGCAACAGCCCAGGTAATTCCACACTGGTGGTAGGCAATGCAATCCATGTAACCTTCACAAAGAATTACCGCTTTTTTTTCGCGAATGCTGGCCTTGGCAAAGTTGAATGCGTAAAGGGTTTGTCCCTTGTGATAATGAATCAAATCACCAGAATTAAGATATTTTGGAGACTTTTCAGGATCTCCGCGTAAAAATCTGCCACCCATGGCAAGGACATCACCATTTCTGTCAAAAATAGGAAACATGAGTCTGTCAGAAAAAAAAGAAAAATCAGGATATTTTTTTGAAAAAAGACCGGAATCATTTAAAAATTCATTTGTATAGTTCTTTTTTAAAAGGAATTTTTTAAGCCACTTGCGGTCACTGGGACTGTAGCCCAGCTTAAATCTTTCGATTGTTTCATCTGTTATGCCGCGCTTTTTTATGTAATCAAGAGCAAACTTTCCCTGGTCAGTATTTAAAAGCATGTAGTGAAAGGAAGTCGTCACCCTGTTGTAAAGATTTTTATATTCTTCCTTGAGTTTTGCCTTTTGGTCAACTTTTTGACTTTCGGAGCCACCTTCTTTATATTGAAGACTTACACCAGCTTTTTTTGCCAGTCTTTCAATCGCTTCCGGATAAGAAATTTTTTCCATCTCCATAAGAAAACGGTAGGCATTTCCGCTGGCATGACAGCCAAAGCAGTAATAAAATTTTTTATCCGGTGAAACTGAAAATGAAGGAGTTTTTTCGTGATGAAAAGGACAGCAGCCCCAGAATTCCGCACCCCTGGGAACTAAAGGAACATATTCATTCACAAGTTGAATCATATCTGTGCGGTTAGTTACTTCGTCAATACTTTCCTGTGAAATAAATCCTGCCATAAAATTCCTTTGTTGAAAATTTTTTCTAAGAAAATCTTCTGTAAAATCAAAAAAATTCTTTAAAGATTATCGGAGAGAAATCTATTTTTTAACAGTAGAAGTATTTTCTAAAGCCTTGTGTTCATCAAACGTCTTACTGAAAGAATGAGTTCCTTCTTCCGGATTTGTAAGGACGAAATAATAATAATCACTTTTTTCAGGGCAAGCTGCTGCCTTTAAGGCAACTAAGCCTGGATTTGAAATTGGGCCCGGTGGTAAACCTTTCCACATGTAAGTGTTGTAAGGATTATCAATTTTGAGATCTGAATAATAGATTCTTTCCGGGTGAGGTTTGTCTAAAATTTCTGTAATGATGTATTCGATTGTGGCGCATGAATAAAGGCCAATGTTATGTTCAAGTCGATTTACAAAAACAGATGCAATAAGAGGAGCCTCACTTGCCACTTTGTATTCCCTTTCAACAATGGACGCTAATTTTACAATCTCGTGCAAGTCATCTGGATTTTTTGATTTTAATTCTTCTACAGAAGATATTCTGTATTGGAAATTGTCTGCCAGTTTTCTGACAACATCTTTGGCATTCATTTCTTTTGTAAAGAAGTATGTGTCTGGAAAAAGGTAGCCTTCAAATGTTTTTGAAGGAATATTGTATTCTTTAAGAAGACTTTCATCACTTGAGGCAAGAATAAAATCATCAAAAGTGCAAATTCCATTTTCTTCAAGAAGACGGCCAGTTTTTTTAATGGTAAGCCCCTCTGGAATATGAATGGAAATATATTCAGGAGAACCTACCTGCACTTCCTGATAAATTTCTTTTAAAGACATTGTGTTTTTTAAAGTGTACTGGCCACTTTTTAAATTAAAAGACCGACTTCTGTCTAAAAGATTAAAGCGGGCTGCATAATAAAAAACTTTTGCTGAGTGGATTAAACCTTCTTCTTCAAGTTGAAGGGCTGCATCCATGACAGAGCAGCCTTCTTCGATTTTGATTTTAGAAATTTTCTCATTAGCAGAATCTTTTTCTACTGGAGAAATTTCGTAATTCCAAAAGGCAAATGCACAGACAAGGGCGACTGCAAAAACAGCAAGAATCCACAAAATGATTGTAAGAAATATATGCTTTTTTTTAGGAGATTTTTTTTCTTCTTTCATATTCATTTTTTCTTTTTTCACAATACAATTTCCTGCCCTTCAACCGCAAGACAGATATTAAGTTTTGAATCCAGATTTTTTGATTCATAATACCATTTTGCTGACTGAAGAATTTTATAAATTTTTTGATCATCATAGGTTGGTTCATGATGAAAAATGTATAGATTTTTTACATTGTAAAGGCTTGCAAAGTCAACAGCATTAGCAAAAGAACTGTGTCCCCAGTTTGCCTTATTGACTGCTTCGGGTGGAGTATACTGACTGTCCAGAATCAAAGCGTCTACATTTTTAAAAATGTCATTTTTGGGATCGTCAAGGTCAAAATCCTTTGGCTGAAGTTCTACATCTGTTGCATAAAGAAATTTTTTGCCATTTTCTTCTAAGGAAAAAATATAAGAATTTCCCGGATGGTGCATTTTGTGGGATTTGATTTTTACTCCTGCAATTTCAAAATACTCATCAGGTTTAAAAACATGAAACGTAAAACGGTCTTTTATATGTTCCCAGGATGCGTTTTCCGGAAAGTAAGGAGTTCTGCTTTGCTCGCTTAAAATTCTTTCTGCAGCAGGAAAAGCCGAATAAAGATCAATTTTTACCTGAGGATCAAAAGTTGGATCAAAAAAAGGCAGTCCCTGTATGTGATCCCAGTGAAAATGTGACTGTAAAACAACATAATGCTTCGATTTTGGAAGAAGTCCATGTTTAGCGTAAGAACGCAATCCTGACCCCATGTCCAGAATAAATGTCTGGCCACTGTCCGAACGAACTTCTACGCAAGCAGTATTTCCACCGATAGTTCCAAAAATGGCAGGAGGAAGATTTGAAATAAATTTCATGCGTGCTTCTTCAGATTCAAGATCTTTTGGACTTAAACGCTGAACCACAGCAGTAATTTTATTTTGAAGTTGCTGACCTGTTATTGGAGCTGGAATAGAACCACGAACTCCCCAAAAATGTATAAGCAAACTTTCACCTCTGTTTAAAGTTAAAAGTTGCCTCTAGAAATTACAAGTTTCTTAAAGGCTTTCCCTAATAATAACACAAAAGAATTATAAAAACAATTTATGAAGATATATTGTATCAGGCAAAAAAAAAAGAGCCCTTTGGCTCAATTTCAAAAAAATTATTGGGGAGTGAAGGATTCGAACCTACGAAGGAAAACCAACAGATTTACAGTCTGCCCCCTTTGACCACTCGGGAAACTCCCCAAATTCAGGAAATCTTCCTGAATAAAGCCGCCGCAGGGATTCGAACCCAGGACCTCGAGATTACAAATCACGCGCTCTACCAGCTGAGCTACAGCGGCTTGTTTTATTGATAACCTATAAGGCGTCAACGGATAAAAATATATACCAAAGATTATTTCCTGTCAATAGCAAAAATAGAAATTTATGAAAAAAAATTATTTTTTATTTTCAGCCAGAATGGACATGTAAAATGGTATGTATTCATCCTGGCAAATTGAAGACCAGGAATAATTTTTTTTGACATAAGTGGCAGCGTATGAGCGCATCTGGTCAAAACTGTCAGGTCCTATGTTGCTGTAGATTTTTGCAAGTGAAGTGATAAGAGAAGCAATTTCCTGGGGATTATTGTTTTCGTATAAGTAGCCGTTGTATTCGTCAAGAATTTTTCCGAGTCCGCCTGTTTTGTGGGCAAGAGGAATTGTTCCGTAAATTTGAGAAATAAAATCTTCAAGACAGCAGGGTTCAAACTCACTAGGAATAATGGAAAAATCAGACTGGGCGATACACAGTCTGGAAAGGAAGCGGTCATAGCCCCTGAAATAAACGGCCTTACCAGGAAAATCATCCGCGACTGAAGACAAAAGATTTTCAAGTTCACTTTGTCCCTGGCCCATAAAAACAAATCTTGCATTTATTTTTTTTTTCTAAAACTAAGCGACAGGCCTGGGCCAGCTGGACAATTCCTTTTTGAGAAACAACCCGCCCCTGGTAAACAAAAAGGGCTGAATCTTTTTCTTCAAAAAGGTAACCGAATTTATAAATGTCTTTGAATTTTTCATCAGGAAAAATCTTTTCTTTGCAGGCAAAGTTTTCAAAAAAATATTTTTTTAATTTCTGCTTGCCTTTAAAATCATGTTCAATTGGATTAAATTCAAATGGAAGAAGAGAATCTTTTTTTGAAGCAGGATTATATCTTTCGTAATCAATCCCGTTTGTAATCCCCTTGATTTTTATTTTTTTGTTTTCAAAACCTTTTGAAAGTCCCTGGGTTTGAGTCTGTCCTGAATAAATTTCCTGGGCATATTGGGGCGACACCGTTGTAAAATATGCGTTTCTTGACCCTAGCAAAAATGGTTCAACTAATTTTTTATTTTCAGGATTCAATGCAGAAAGCAAAACTTTTATACTTAATCCTGTAAGACTGTGAGCCTGTTTTATTGTATAGATTTCGTGGTGATAACCTGGCCCTGCATTGTGAATTGTAACAACGCATCTGGTATTTTTATAGAAAGTCTTTTTTTTTCTTTCCAAATCAATTCCATATTTTACAAAGGCTGGAATCATTGCGGCTGTAGCATCCTGGCAGTGAAGAATTTGAGGGGCATCTTTTTCATCACAAAGATTGGCAAATGCACAAACTGCTTTTTGAAAAAGTACATCCATGAATAAGGAATCCTTGTGGCCCTGCCCGTTTACATGCAAAGGATTTTCTTCCTGGTCAGTCCTTGTGTAACAGTAGACGCCTCTTTTTTCTGCAAAAGACGGATGGTTTATAAAAATGAACTTCACTCCATTTAAAAAACCAAAACCGTAAAAAATAGAAATATTTTTTCCATTAATTTTTACCGTAATTGATTTTTTGTGATTTGGAAAAATTAATTCTTTTTGATAAGAGTCTAAAAAATTTGTGTTTGTACAGGCGTAGTTTGGAATAAAAACAGTAACCTGGTGGCCAGCTTCTTTTAATGCCTGAGACAAAGAGGAAGATACATTTTTTACACCGCCTGCTTCTGCAATTTCGGCATATTCTCTTGTTGCGATCCAGATTTTCATAGACGGTATTTTATTTTGCAAGCTCCACAGAATTTAACTTTTCTAAAATGCCACTTTCTTTTTCAGATTTTTTTTCCTGATATTCTTTAGCAAAATCAGGGCGCAGCTTTTCAGCACCATTTTGGTAAATATTAAAAATTTTTGCTTTCTCGTCCAAATAAACTGTAACCATGACGCGAATCACTTTTTCCATCATTCCTTCAATTAAAGCTTCCTGGCAGCAAAAAAGTGCAACCTTAGATGTGTCAAGACCGGTATTTCCCTTTCTTAAAGCAGTAGCTGGGTTAAGCTGGTTTAAATCCGGAGTAAGGGAAAACTGAATGGAAACTAGGTCTTCTGCTTTTATCTTATTTTTTTCAAAAATTTCACAACAGAGTTTTTCTGTGTTTAAGAAAATATCATCTTTTGTGTTTTCAGAGCAGATAGCTCCACGAATGGCAAATATTCTTTTTCCTTCAAAAATAGACATTACTTTAAATTCCTTATTGTGTTCATAAATGTGTTGATGTCAGTATTTTTTGAAAATTCCTGAAGTTCAGGATATTTTTTTAAGAGTTGGGAAAATTTTTCCAGTTGAGCCATTGTACGGTTTTGTTCAACCATAAGTTCAGCATCAAGCTGAGCTTTTTCCTTTAACTGTAAATCAAGTTCATTATGATATTCTTGATATGTCTTTTTTGCAATTTCATAAAGTTCAACATCCGGGATTTTTACTTTTTTTAATTCGACTGAATCAATTTTAAAATACTTTGAAAAATTAGCATCGTCTGAAAAAATATTTTTTATATCATCTTGAGATAGAGTCAGCATTATATTTGATTTTTTATTTTGTAAAAGATATTCAGTAATTTTTTGACTGAACACATCTGCTTTTCCTTCAACAAATTTGTCAAGATCATCCTGGCAAGAAACAGAATTATTTTTTACGGCTTCAAAAACAGCATCTGCTGTTAAAGATAAAGTCATTTTAAATTCCAGTTCATAAGAAAAATTCGGATTAGGATTTACAAATTCTTTATAAAGATTTGCAGAAGGAAGAGTCCCAGAATACGATTTTGAAACTTCATACTGAGAAAGCTTATAAGAAGTCAAAGTGGCATTTGTAGGAAGCAACCTTTCTGGGCGCCAGACAAACTGGCCGTATTCAATTGGCTTTCCATAAAGACCACCAGTTTTACTTTGCATAATCGTGCAAGTTCCTTCTTTCACAAAAAAACTCACCCAGCCCAGAAAAAAAACTGCAGCTGCAACTATAAGCAAAAGAATTATTTTAACTAGAAATTTCTTTCCCTTTTTCATATTGATTTCTGACCTTCCACTTACAAATGTGTGCCCATAAAAATTTCAATTTTTAAAGGCAACTTTAAAATATCTTTTTTAAGAACAAAAAATATTGTATAATTTTTTATATTGATTAGCAATAATTGATTTTTAGATTTTATGAAGGATAAAAAACTCGCTGCTGCAAATAGATTTAAATATTATTCTCATTCACTTTTTTACAGACTGTCTGGAAGAACAGCCTTTTTGCTTAACATGCTTGAAGTAACATTTGTCTTAATTTATGTTGCCGGTAACTTTCAGGGATTTTTAGATTCAAGCCAGACAAAAATCATTTTCATAAGCATTTTAGTCAGTATTCCAGGTTTAATTTTTAACATTCTTTCACTGGTAATAAATATAGTTTATATGTTCACTTACAAAAGACCGATTTTTATTCTTCACTTTTTTGCATTTTTACTGGGCATTATTTTACAGACTGCAATTTTAATTGTATTCAGTCTTTTAAAATTTATTTCTCAAGGATTAGTCTGATGGCATTAAATAATTTTTTTAATCAAAAAAAAATAAATATTCCTCTGGAACTAAAAAAGGTAAACGAAATATTTTCTTCAAACGGATTTAAAGCCTACCTGGTAGGTGGAGCCGTAAGAGACATGCTGCTGGGGAAAGAAGTTCATGATTGGGATCTTGCAACAAACGCTAAACCCGAAGAAGTCATGAAAATTTTTCACCATGTCGTTCCTACAGGAATTGCACACGGAACTGTTACCATTTTAATTTTTAATCATCAAATTGAAACTACAACTTTTAGAACTGAAAAAGATTATTCTGATGGAAGGCATCCTGATAAAGTTGAATATGCTGCGACAATTGAAGAAGATTTAAGCAGACGCGATTTTACAATAAACGCAATCGCAGCAGATTTATCTGATGGAAAAATAATTGATCCTTTTAGCGGTCAAAATGATTTAAAAAAGAAAATCATAAAAACCGTAGGAAATCCTTATGAACGTTTCAGTGAAGACGGACTCAGGCCAATTAGGGCAATTCGTTTTGTAAGCCAGTTAAATTTTTCAATTGAAGAAAATACTTTCGAAGCAATAAAATCAAAAGATGTTTTAGAAATTGTAAAAGGAATTTCTCTTGAAAGATTCAGGGACGAATTTTGCAAGATGCTTTCTTCAAAAACTCCCAGCACTTCTTTAAAACTTTTGGAGGAAAGTGGGATTCTTTCATTTTTTATTCCGGAATTTACTCCCTGCCGAGGCTGCAGTCAAAAAGATCAGCGGGGATTTCACGAATTTGATGTTGCAGATCATTTGTTTTATGCAAGTGATGGTGCTCCACAAAAAAATTTAATTGTTCGGCTGGCAGCTTTTTATCATGACATTGGAAAGCCTGAAGCAAAAACTGTTGTAGAAAAGGACGGCCAGAAAATCATTCACTTTCATGGACATGAAGAAATTTCTGCAAAGAAATGTAAATCTTCCATGACAAAACTGAAATTTTCCAACACAGAAATAAATAAAGTTTGTCACCTGGTAAAAGAACACATGTACTTTTTTGAAGACAACTGGACGGATGCTGCTGTAAGAAGATTTATAATCAAAATTGGAGAGGAAAATATTTCTGATCTTTTTGATTTGCGGTTTGCGGATGTCTACGGAATGCACAGGCAACCTGTAGTAGAATTTTCTCCTACATGGAATTCCAATCTCGAGTTAAGAAAGCGAATCGAAAAAGTTTTAGCTGAAAAGTCTGCAGTGAGTTTAAAAGATTTAAAAGTCAACGGAAACGATTTAATGGAAATTGGAATTCCAAAAGGCAAGGCGATTGGAAAAATTTTAAAAAATCTATTTGAAACTGTAACAGATTCTCCTGAAATGAATGACAAGGAAAAACTTTTGACTTTAGCAAAAAATCTTTTTGAAAAAAACAAGGGACTCTATCTTTAGGTACCTTTTAAAGTTGTCTCTAAAAATTGCAATTTTTAAAGACAACTTTAAAATAGCGACATTTTAACTGTTTGTATTCCAAAGACTTAAAATTCGAGAGGCATCTCTAAAAAAGCATTGAAAATGATTTTTTAAAGATGCCCTTAAGAAGGTATTTTTGAGACACCTTTAAAGTGTTTTAGAATCAATTTTCTTTTGCTTTAAACTTACCTTCTTCCGGTTTCTTCCCTGGGGATTTTCAATTTTGATTCTTACTTTGCGAATACACAAAAGGCAGGTTGGCGTTATATAAAGGACTGCTGCCAACCAGGCAGATGGATCTGCAAAACAAATAGCAGTGTATTCATATTTTGGAACTAAAACAAATCCTACAAAACAGCGGGCAATCATTTCAACAACTCCAGAAAAAATTGCTCTAGGTGAAAAGCCTAAACCTTGGGTTGTCATTCTAAGTGAATTCAAAATTCCAATCAGCCAGAAAAAGAGTGCAAGTGTTTTTACGTACTGACCACAGGCTTTTATAATATCCACTTCATTTTTATCAATGAAGAGAAGTGAAATCTTTTCTCCAAAGAAATAAATTACAAGGCCAATAAATATTCCGTAAGAAACGCCCAGTAAAACTCCTTGCCACAAACCTTTTTTTATGCGGTCAACTTTTCCTGCTCCGTAATTCTGACTTGCAAAAGTAGCAACGGCTGTGGCAATGGCATCAAAAGGACACATGCTGAACTGTTTGATTTTTGCACTTGCAGTAAAGGCTGTTACGTAAAGAGAGCCCAGTCTATTGTTAGCGGCTTGAATTACCATGCTGCCAATTGCAGTTATTGAAAACTGAAATCCCATTGGAAGACCGCTTGAAAGTAAGACTGCAATTTTCTTTAAAATGATTTTGCAATTTTCTTTTTTCAATTTTAAAACATCAAATTTTTTTATGATGAAAAAGAAGCAAAGCAAGGCAGACAAAAATTGCGATATTATTGTTGCTAAAGCAGCTCCCGCGACACCCCCGTTAAATGTAATTATAAAAAGTAAGTCTAAGGCAATGTTTGTTATGGTAGAAATTAAAAGTACTATAAAAGGAGTTTTAGAATCTCCGACAGAACGCAAAAATCCTGCCAGAAGATTATAAAACATTGAAAAAGGAATTCCTGCAAATATTATAAAAAGATAACTGTAAGCAAAATCAAAAATATCTTCTGGAG
>CAVCWN010000186.1:0-2151 GCA_963605975.1 Desulfovibrionaceae bacterium
TGCTAAGACCTGACAAAGTTGAACCGCAGCCCAAAACATTGAATGTCAAAAAAAACGAAGCCACTATTGCAAATGACGGCAACAATGTTCTTAAAAAATATTGTAAGATTTTCTTTTTCATAATTCCTCCACTACTTATTAATAGTAAGAGAAATTTATTTTTTACAAAAAAAATTGATTTTTTTTAATTTTTTTTTCGATTTTTCTGTTTTTTTTCGATTTTCTTTTGATTAGAAAAAAAAATCAAAAAAATCCATAAAAAAAGCCCGGCAAATGCCAGGCTAATCTAAAAACTTTATGTTTTTTTAAAAGGTCTAAAACTGCTTTTTTTTAGATGTCCTTTTTTTTACAAGGCTAAAGTTTCCACCATGTAGCGGATGGAAGTACCAGCTTCGTCTTCCTGGAATTTTTCAACAAGGAAAATAATATTTTTTCCGCTAGGGTCTGAAAAAATCCTTGCAATTCTATAAGAAGAAATTCCTTCCCTCTTAAAATCCGGATTGCCTACTTTTTTTTCAAGAATCACATTTCCCAAAGAATCAGTTTTTTTAAAATCAATGTAAAACTGAGATTTTACATTTTTACCCCTGCCAGTAACGGTAGGACAAAGTTTTATTTTATAAAAAATTTCTTTTTCAGAAGTTGAAGAATCGAAATCCTTAAAAACAATTTCTGTTGCAGGATCGGCGTTTTCATTTTCGTTTACATAAATTAAATTTGAAGGACTTGCAGGAGAATATTTGTATTTTGAAATGCGATACTCGTTCGTCTGCAAAAGTTTTGAAAAAGCTTCTTTTCCGGAAATATTTCTTGTCTGCAAAGATGCTTTTGTTTTATAAACATCGCTTTTTATAAAAACATTTTTTTCTATATCCACGGTGTAAATTTCAGCCCAGGCTTCATAACTTTTGTCCAGTTTGCCGTACTGGCCAAAAATGTAAACTTTGCCGTCTTTAGAAAAACCTATGTCCTGAAAAACCGCAGCGTCTCCTGCAAAAGTATATGTCATAAAAATAGCAAAGAAAAAAAGAGCTGCCATTAATTTTTTCATAAAAAACCTCCCGCTAAAATAAGCGAAACTACTTACTCTTTCTTTATCGGAAAAATAAATTCTAACTTTAGTATATCTCGAAAAAATCATTTTCAATATTTTTTTGAAAGCCCCTTTAAGCTAGTTAAAAATTTTGTGGACAAAAAAAGTCCTTAAGTTTATTCTAGGCTTATGACAATCAAAGTTAGAAACAGCCTTTTTAGAATTTTTGCAATTATTTCCGCTGCAGCCCTTCTTGTTTTGGGCATGTATTTTTTTCTTGCGGCTTTTCACGGCGGTCTGGAAATTCCTACAAATATAAAATACGTTTTTGAATTTGACAAATTGCATAAATCATTTTTGTTTAAATTTAATTTTCCAATTACCATTGCAGGCATTTTTTTTCTGGGCTTTTACGTGACCATTGTACTTTTTGTGCTCAACCTGGGCTTTAGGAAAAATCTTTCTTTGGAATTAACATACTTTACACTTTTTCTTTTTGGCTGCCAGATTGAAATTCTGCGTTTACTTTTGCCGACTTTCGGCTTGTGGAAAACATCTTCCCTTCTTTTAATTTTGATTGGCAGAACGATTATTGGAGCCAGAATGCTTTGCGTTGTTTCGCTTTTCCTGACCCCATTTTTTGATGAAGCAAAAGATTCCAATTCCGTAGAAAGAAATATTTTAATTGCCCTTTTGGTTTCTGCCGGGATTGCAGCTTTTATTCCTTTGGACACAAATTACACAACATACACAATGACTGTCATGTGGGGAATGAAGGGAGCTTTTCTTTCTTTGAGGACAATCATTATAGTTTGTACACTTGTTGCAATGTTCATAAATGCCTACCAGCGGTCAAGCAAACAATACCTGGGGCTGATAATTGGTTACAGTCTTTTGATTTTGGGCTACCAGTTTATGATTGCGGCTGACTGTTATTTTCTTTTTGTTCTGGCAGTCATTTTGATGACGGCGGGCACTTCAGTTTATCTGCGCTTTATTCATTTAATTTATTTGTGGAAGTAGGATTTTGGGGGATTGGGGCAACTGTTTAGGAAAGAGGTAGATCTTTTAGAAAGACGTGTCTCTTTTGTAAACCGCCCCCCCTTCCTAAAGCACCC
>CAVCWN010000187.1:0-18212 GCA_963605975.1 Desulfovibrionaceae bacterium
AAACAATATTTTCGAATAAATTTTTTTCTCTTGATTTAAAGGCGAAAGTCTTGGAAATCATAAAGTACAATATTTAAATTTATAAATATTGCATCCACATTTAAATTCAATGATAAATTATGTTTTAAATTATAAAAGTCACTTTTTGACATAATTAAATTTTGGCTTTTATTTGACAGGAGTAAATAATCTTCGTTTAGAACTAAATATTTATTCTCAGGATTTAAGCGCAAATTCATCTGTCTGTATATTTTTCCATTAGTTCAACTAAACCAAAAATTGTATCATCTTGTGTTTTCCAAAAATCCTCATCATCAATAATGACATCAAATTCACTTTCGAGTTCATACCATAAAGATATCCTCTTTAGTGAATCAATATCATATTTCTCATTGATAATTAAAACTCCAAGTTTCTTTAAAACTTTTTCAATTCTTTCTCTAATTACCATTTTCCCCTCTACAAGTACAAAGATATTCTTTTACAATGGTTTTTTAATTTTTCATAAGTCCCCAACTCATGAATTTGAAGTTCTGCTAATTCTATAACCAAGTTGTTAATAATTACTGGAAGAATGCTACAAGAAAAATTATTTTTCATGTAATTTTCGTATTTGCAGTATCCACCACATAATGTGAAATAATTACAATTTGAACACTGACATTTTTTATCACTTAAAGATTGAAAAGATTCTAATGCTAACTCTTTGTTTCCTGAACAATAATCACATAAATATAAAAGTCCATCAGAATAAAGACTTGCTTTTGTTTTTCCAGCCCCACAACGCTCTAGGGTTATATCTTTATTCAAAAGTCTAATTAGATATTTAAAAACATTATCCCTTTGATTAATGATACGATACACATTTTTTTCATTTCTTCTAATTTGCTGAAAAATAAAATGGATATATTCAGAAATATTAGATTCAAATTTTTTATTATCAGTCAAAGAAAATCTTTTGTCATTTCCCATATAAAATCTATACATTATTAAATCCACAGGAATTTCTTCAAAAGATTTATATAGAGAAACTAAATCAAAATTATTATTTGTAATAACAGCAGAAATCCATTTTGTATTTTTTTTATTTTTAGTTTTTTCATAATTTTGAATCTTTCTCAAATTATTGACAATTATTTCATACGTACCTTTTCCACTTTTAAATTTTCTATATTTATCTTGATATTCTTTTATTCCTCCATCCATGCTAATTGTTATGTTAATATTTTCAGAAAACAAATACTCAATAATTTCATTTGTAAATAAGGTACCATTTGTAACCAACCATATATTTTTAGTATATTCTTTTACAGTTTTAACAGCCGCCTTAAAATAATCAAAAAACAAAAGAGGTTCTCCAGCTCCAACAAATTGAACCTTACAATTTGATTTATTTATAGATTCAAGAACACTCTTAATTTTGTCCAATCGTAATCTAGAATTATTTTTTTCTTGTCCATAGCAATACTCACATTCTAAATTGCAAGCTCCAAACAATCCTATAGACAATTCATAGTCATCTAAAAAAGAAGAAACAGACATTGTATAGTCTCTGTATTCTTTATTTTTGTTGAGATATGTCAGTATTTTACTTTCCACTTCACAATCTATTTCTTTTCTTGTAGATATCTTTGCTATATCAAAAGAATCTGTATCAAGAAAATAAATAGTTTTATCTTTTGTTAAAATTTTAAAAAACATTATTCACTTGGAGAAACTTTATTTCTGCTAATATATTTTTTAATAAAATTTATTAAAGCTGCATCATTTTCACTTAACAATTTTATTAAATACTTAAAAACGACTTTTATATATTCACATTCTGGGATTTTGGAATTAATATCTTTATTTGCATTATAGCAGTGAGCGACACAGGCATTACCACAAAAATTTAGAAAGGCACATTTTTGGCATTCTTCAGGAAGTTTTCTTTGAGACAAAGACATCTTAGCAATCTTACCAGGAATCTCTACCAAACTATCCATATTGTCTATAGTATCAATTACAAAATCATTGTTTCCTATAAATTCCTGACAAGGATATATATTTCCATCAAAAGCAAAAGTTAACTGATTTTTCCCTGCTCCACACGGAAAAGTTCGGCACATAAATGAATTTTCATAATATAAAATTGATTTTAAGTAAAAGGACATATCAGAAAATGGATCTAAGAATGCATATCTATTCATATCATCATGGATAAATCTATCAAAGCACTTTATATATTCGTTTGCTATTTCCCGATAAAAAATATCTCTATCTTGAAAGTTTTGTTGACGCCCACAGATATACACAGGATTTATTTTAAAACCAGAAATAATATTTGAAATTTTCAAAAAATCTTCATAAACAGAAGAAATATCAGAAGGATTAGTTGCAGTTGCCAAAGCCCCTACAATTATTCCATCAACTGAATACTTTTCCATATTTTTTAATACAATATCATGTGAACCAAGACCTGCTTCAAAAAGTCTATTTCTATCATGTACATTTTTTGGGCCATCATAACTTACACTCAAGCCCATGTGATATTTTTTTAATATCTTACTTACAGAAGATGAATAAATTGTACCGTTAGTTTGAATAGGAATAGTAATATATCTTTCATCATCTGCAAAATATGATTTTATTAATCTTATACCTTCCAGTAAGATTTTTTTATTACAAAGAATTTCACCAGAATTAAATTCAATTGCAAAGGAATCGTCAATTAAAACTCTTGGAGTATTTTTAATTATTTTTATAATTCTTTCTACATCTTTTAAACTTAGCCTTTTTGATTTCCGAGATATTTTTTCAGCATCAGCAAAACAATATTTACACTTTAGATTACATTCATTAGTTATGTGCAAAATGAACCAAGAAAATTTTTCATTTTTTCTTGGTTCATCTGAAATGTTAAATTCAAACATATCCGAAAATAGTTCTTCAGATTCATTTATTCCAACCATTCCTTCAGAATACAAATTATCTATTAAGTCTAATCCTAATTTCTGACAATCAACATAGTTTAACACGCAAGCATTTTGACTAAGTTCAAATATATGCTTTACTTTGTCAGTTTTTTCAATTAACCAACTATTTGCCGTATAAGAAGAAATAAAGGAATATCCATTATCTAAATCAAAATAATTCAAATCACCTATGAATATAACTTTTCTGCCCTCATCCTTTAAAACTTTAGAAAAATCCATTTTCCGATTTCCTTTTTACAATGAGAAAAAAGTCGCTAAAAAAAAATTATTTCTAACGAAGCAAAGATCAAAGTCCATCAGCAAGATTTTGTATGTGCCCAATAATGCGCATGATCCGTATGTTGATGATGCACCTTTTGATTTTCAAACTGCATATGCTCCCCATCTGGCGCAAATACAAAAGAAAACTTTTCCAATAAACTTTTTCTAGTCATATAATCAACCTCTCTTTATAGAATAATAAAAACACATAAGACAGTATGCATCTCTAAAAAAATGTACTTTTTAGAAACCTTGCCTACTAACATTTTGCTTTTATAATCTGATTGTAATGATTGGCGTAATCTAAGTGCTTCATGTGATTTTCAAAATTGAGATGTGCGAAAGTAGTTTTTAACTTCTTCCCGGAACTTTTAATAATAGATAACAAAATCTTTCTTGTCATTTGGTAAAATCTCCTCAGTAATAGTTTTCAATAATTTCAGTGTAACATGAAAATTTGACCTGTCAAGCATTTTTTTAAATTTTCTAAATTGAGGGGTAAGCAGTAAAATATAATTCCCCACACAAAAAAGAAAGGTTTTCAGCCTTCTGTTATAATGGAAATTGAGATACCCTTATGTGCTGGATAAATGGAAAACCAAGAACCAAAGTTTTTATAGCACACCCATATACAACATGCGAAAGAGGAACAAAATTTTTTCAAAATTTTCCAAAAATCTATTTTAGTTCTACATAAAAAACTGTCTGGTAGTCTGAATAATTTGGTTCAAAAAATTCTATAAAGTTTTTGTCTGAACGCAAGTAGACTTTTATTTTGTATTTTCCTTTTTGGGAAAGAGCAAAAATGTAATCAAAATTTATTTCACCAAGACTGTCACTTTCAAGAAGCAGTTCAGTTTCATGCTGACTTTCTGTTACGCTTGCTTTTTCTGGAAAACTTGAAGAAATTTTACTGATTGACCAGTCTGCATTTTCATCATCAAGTTTTTCGAGTGAATATTTTATTTTTAAGTTTTTGTAATAATTGCCGTCAACATTACCTTTTACATTTATACCAATATTTTCATCTACCTCAAAAAGGGAAGCAGTAAAATCATCCCAATTACCGTAATAGGTTCTAGCGCCGGTGCATGACATTAAAAGCAAGGCAAAAAAAATATTTATGGGAGCCTCTAAAAATTGCAATTTTTAGAGGCAACTTTGAAAAAGCGACATTTTAAGTCTTTGTATTTCAAAGACTTAAAATTCGAGAGGCATCTCTAAAAAAACATTGAAAATGATTTTTTAGAGATACCCTTTTTCATTATCGAGAGAAGCTTTAACATTTACCGTATTTTCCTGGCCAGCCGTTCCAACCTTACTTAAAGTTGCCTGGACATTTTTAAGTTGCCTATATTCTCTTCCCTTGTCACCACCAGGACATGACGTCAGCAAAAAAACAAAAAACAGTGGCAGCATTGTAAATATGATTTTTCGCATAGGGACTCCTTTCTTATTTATGAAGTAAAATTTATGAAATATTTTTTTACTCTCTAAAAATATTGTAACACAGAATTTTTCAATGTCAATTTTTGGGGGGATTAAAAAGTGCTTCAGGAAAAAATGTGATTCTTTTCAAAAAGTGCATAGCCGGCCCTGGAAGCCCGAAGTCACCCGCGCCTGTCGCGGGTGATGAGCGTTAGCGAAGGCTAGAAGGGCCGTTAAACAAAAGACGGTATGCTTTAAAAAAAATAAAAATCACTTGCGGCTTTGGCATTTGAAAAAATAGGAAAATTTGTATAGACTTGGCGCGATGAAAATTAGAAATCTGGCGAAAAAAATTTTGATGGCGATTGGGACTCTTTTTGTGGCGACGACTTTTTTGGGCTGCGCAAAGTCTGGGGCAAAAAATGCATCTGGCGGCAAAAAAATTATGGCTTCTTTTTACCCGCTTTATGTTATGCTTTTAAATATTACTTCTGGTTCGGATGCAGAGCTTTCTCTTTTGGCTTCTCCTGACACTGGTTGTCTTCACGACTACCAGCTTACGACTGGCGATATGAAAAATCTTGAGGCGGCTGACATTTTGGTTTTAAATGGAGCTGGCATGGAAGATTTTGTAGAAAAGGCTCTTGAAGTAAAAGATGAAAGTCAAATTGTGACTGCCTGTGAAGGCTACCAGCTTTTTGAAGATAATGCCCATGTCTGGCTGAGTCCTAAAGGTGCGGCCTACGAGGTGGAAAAAATTTCTGAAGGGCTTTCGCGACTGGATGAAAAAAATGCGGCCCTTTATGAAGAAAATGCAAGGTATTATATAGAAAAGATTTTGTCGCTAAATGAAGAAATGCATTCTGTTTTAGATGAATTTGCAGGAAAAAAAATAATTACTTTTCACGAAGCTTTTCCATATTTTGCAAAGGAATTTAATCTTGAAATTGTGGGTGTGATTGAAAGGGAAGCGGGAACTGAACCGAATGCAAAAGAACTGAAGGAATTGATTGAAATTGTAAATGAAGAAAAAAATAAATCGGGAAATATTTATCTGTTTGCAGAGGAACAGTATTCTTCTTCTGCAAGTGAAATTATTTCTGAGGAAACGGGCCTTAAGGTTTACCAGTTGGATCCTTGTGTGAGCGGCAGGCTTTATGCGGATGCTTACCTTGATTCTATGAAAAAAAATCTTTTGGTTTTACAAGAGGCTTTTGAAAATTAGTTTTAGTGATGACCTTTACTTTGCTCTGAGGATGTTTTAGAAAAAATGAGTTGCACTTTTGGAAAGCAGCATGTCTGCTGTACTTACATTGAAAATCTTGGCGTAAAAATTGGAAAGGAAACTATTCTTGAAAATGTAAACCTGCACTTGCACTGCGGTGAGCTGACTTGTATTGTTGGCAGAAATGGGGCTGGTAAGTCAACTTTTATGAAGGCGCTTTTAAATGTTATACCTCATACGGGTAAAATCGAATTTGAAGGTGAAAGGTGCGCTAACTGCGGGCAAAAGGAACATGAAAAGGAACACAAGCTTTACTGTTCATGCACAAGGGCGCAAAAATTTATTACTGAAAATCCCCGCTTTGGTTACGTGCCTCAGTCTTTGCAAGTTGAAGACGGCAACCCGGTGAGTGTGGAAGATTTAGTTTTGGCTGCTTTGACAAAGAGACCTGTTTGGTTAAGACACAGAAAAAAGGATGTGGAATTTGCAAGAAATGTTTTAAAGACGGCTGACGCTGAAGGTCTTTTAAAAAGAAGGGTATGCGAACTTTCTGGCGGTGAACTGCAGCGCGTTATGCTTTCGCTTGCCATTAATCCTATGCCGGACATTCTGCTGCTTGACGAACCTGTGAGTGGGGTGGACCAAGTGGGGTTAAAAAACTTTTATGTTCTTGTTGACCAGCTTAGAAGGGAACATGACATTACAATTCTTTTAATCAGCCACGATTTGGATTTAGTTGCAGAGCATGCTGACCGCGTTGTCTTTTTTAATAACGCAAAGGCTTTGGTTGGTAGTGTGGAAGAAATTTTTTCATGCAAAGAATTTACGGATATCTTTGGACATTCATATCTTGCTCAAAGTAAAATTTCTAAAGATGGTCTTGCAGCTAAAGAAAATCCGAAAAATGAAATTCACCAGAATGAAGACTTGTGTACTGCAGGAAAAAATATTCACAGTCACAAAAAGGAGGAAATCTGATGCAGGCAATTTATTCAATCATAGAAAATCTGCTTCCTTTTGAATGGCTTGAAATGACTTTTATGAAAAACGCTTTTCTGGCGGTAATAATTGCATGTCCCCTTTTTGGCATTTTGGGAACAAGCGTTGTTTCAAACAAGATGTCATTTTTTTCTGACGCAATAGGACATTCCGCTTTAACAGGAATTGCAATTGGCGTTTTGATTGGAATTAAGGAGCCTGTTTTTTCAATGATAATTTTTTCCCTTATTCTGGGATTTGCAATTATCACTGTAAAAATAAAGGGCAAGGCCAGCGCAGACACAGTAATCGGAGTTTTTTCTTCAACAGCCATGGCTTTGGGAATTGTGCTTTTGTCTGCCGGAGGAAATTTTTCAAAATACCAGAAGTATTTAATCGGTGACATTTTAAGCATAAAGCCTTACGAAATTTTAATGCTTTTAATTTCACTTGTCATTTTGCTTTTGGTGTGGATTATTTTTTACAACAAAATGCTTGTTACAAATCTTCATTCAACATACGCAAAAAGCCGCAGAATAAAAACTTTTGCAATTGAACAGATTTTTGCACTTCTTACTGCATTGATTGTTTCTGTAAGCATAAGGTGGACAGGCCTGCTTGTAATAAATTCGCTTTTGGTTTTGCCGGCTGCGGCCAGCAGGATGTTAAGCCGTAACACAAGACAGTACATGCTGCTTGCAATTTTGATTTCGCTTTTTTCAGGCATTGTGGGATTGATAATTTCTTACTACGCGGGTTCTGCCAGCGGAGCAAGTATTGTAATTGTTAACGCAGTAATTTTTCTGCTGTCATTTTTAATATCACTTTTAAAAAGAAAATGAAAAAGATTAAAGCTGTAATTTTTGATTTAGACGGAACTTTATTAAACACACTCGAAGATCTTTTTAACGCAACAAACTTTGCTTTAAAAAATAACGGATACCCTGAATGCACAATTGAAGAAGTGCGGTCTTTTGTAGGAAATGGTTTTAAAAAACTGATTGAAAGGGCTTTAAAGAAAAATCTTGCTACTGCAAATTTTGACAAAGTTTTTCTTGAAGGAAAAAATTATTACAGCCAACACAATTTAGACAGCACAGCCCCCTACCCCGGCATATACGACCTTTTTGAAAATCTGAAAAATGATGGAATAAAGATTGCAGTTGTTTCAAATAAACCTGACGCTGATGTAAAATCACTTTGTAAATATTTTTTTGCTGATTTTGTTACAGATGATTTAGCTGTTGGTGAAAATGAAGCCTTGGGCATAAAGAAAAAGCCTTCACCGGAGTCGGTCCTGCACATTTTAAAAAAATTAAATCTTTCAAAAGACCAAGCCCTTTATGTGGGGGACTCTGAAGTTGACATTCAAACTGCAAAGAATGCAGGCCTTAAATGCGTAAGTGTTGCCTGGGGTTTTAAATCAATTGATTTCTTGAAGGAAAATGGTGCAAGCCACATCATTCAAAAAGCGGAAGAACTTTTAGAATTTACAAAAGAAGATTTTACTCTTGCAAGTGACAGTCTGCTTGAAGAATTAGATTATTTTCGTATTCAAAAAAAAGTTGCTTCATTTTGTAAAAGTCAGGAAAGTGAGGAAGAGCTTTTAAAGGAGCGGCCTCTTTTTAAAAAAGATTTTATCAGCGAAAGAAAAGATCTGGGCCGGGAATGGACTTTTTATATTTCAAAAAAAGGTCAGTCTGCAATTAAGCCATGGCCCCAGGTAGAAGATTTATTTTCTGTTTTAAATGTCCAGGGCAGCCAGTTAAAAAAGGAAGAATTATTTGCACTTGGTCTTTTTGCTTCTTCTGTTGAAAGTCTTAGAAGCGAAGCAGAAATTATTTTGCAAGATGAAAACCTTCCTCTTCTAAAAAAATATATTTTTGACCTTCCTTCTCTTAGTGAAGCAAAAAAAGCTGTATTTGAAATTCTTGATGAAGACGGACAGATAAAAAATCTGCCTTCCATAAGAAATATAAAGGCGCAGATAGCATCTTTAAAAAATCAAATTGAAAATGCCCTAAAAAAATATACATCGGATTCTACCATAAAAGATGCCTTGCAATCGAATGTGGCTGTTTTAAGAAACGAAAGGCAGTTGCTTGCGGTACGGTCTGACCACAGAAATTTTGTTGATGGAATTGTGCACGAAGTTTCTCCTTCTGGCCAAACTCTTTACATCGAACCAATTGAATTGATAAAAGCAAACAATTCTCTTTTTGAAGAAGAAGCAAAACTCAATTCAGAATTAAAAAAGATTTTTAAAGAACTTACGGAAAAACTTTCTTTTTACAAAAATGATTTTGAAGAAGCTTTTAAAATTATGATTCTTTTGGATAAGTGCCACGCTGCTGCCCTTTACCAAAAAGAAACTTCATCTGTTTTTGCAGAAGATATAAATGAAGATGATGAAGAAAAATGCACTTCAAAAATTATTCAGGCAAAACATCCTTTGCTGGGCGAAAAAGCTGTTGGCGTTGACATAAACTTTATGAAAGGAAAAAGAGTACTCATCATCACTGGCCCAAACACTGGTGGAAAAACAGTCACATTAAAAACAATCGCACTTTTTGTTTTGTTAAACCAAAGTGGTTTTCCAATTAATGCCGGAGAAGGCAGCCGCCTTGAAATTTTCAATTCACTTTTTGCTGACATAGGCGACGAACAGTCCATCGATGAAAGCTTAAGTACTTTCTCTGCCCACATGAAAAAAATGGGACAAATAATTTCTTACGCAAATAACGATTCACTTGTACTTTTAGACGAACTGGGCAGCGGAACAGATCCTCTTGAAGGCAGCGCAATCGCTATGGCCTGCCTTGATAATCTTTTAGAAAAAAATTCTTTCGTAATCGTAACAACTCATCACGGAGTTTTAAAAAATTATGGCTGGACAAATGAAAAATGCATTAACGCCAGCGTAGAATTTGACAATAAGAATTTAAAACCAACATACAAACTGCTCATGGGCATTCCAGGTGAAAGTCACGCTTTAGACATTGCAGAATCTTCTGGTCTTTCAAAAGAAGTGGTGGCAAAAGCCCGCTCTTACATTTCAAACCAGCAGGCAGACGTTTCTTCTTTAATAAAAGGATTAAACCAAAAGCACCTTGAAATGGAAGAAATGATTTATAAAGAAAAAGAAAAAGCCAATGCCCTTGAAGAAAAAGAGTTAAAGCTTAAAGAAAAAGAATTAAAACTTTCTCAAAGGCAGCTGGAATTAGACAAGGCTGAAAAAAAAGAATCTTCTGTTTTCTTAACAGAAACAAGAAAGAAACTTGAAAACCTTGTAAGGGAATTAAGAGAAGGTGAAATTACAAGAGAGAAAACTTTAAAGGTAAAAAATTTTATAAGCGGACTTGAAGACGACGTTGAAGGTCTTGAAAAAAAATTAGTAGAAAAAGAAGAAAGTCTTAAAAATCAAAAAGAAAATCTTTTAAAAGAAAAAGAATTTTTTGCGCAAAACGGAATGAGAATTTCTAAGGCAAAAGAAGGAAAATCATCTTCAAATAAAAAAACAAAAAAACACATTTCAAACAGCCAGGCCCTTTTAACTTCTCCATCCTACATTTTTAAAAGAGAAGGCGAAGATAAAAAAATCCAGCTGAAAGAAGGAATGGAAGTTTATGCAGGAAGCGCTAAGCGGGAAGGTATCCTTCTTCATAAAGAAAAAAATGATGAATGGTTGGTGCAATTCGGTTCAATGAAAATGAAGGTAAAGGAAAATCTTATTTGTCCTGTGCCTGAAAAGTTCCAGGAAGCAAAAACCCTAGTTTATGTGGAAAGGGTAAAAGATGAAAATGACAAAAATGAAAAACCTCTTTTCGAATTGCGGCTTTTAGGCATGAGGTATGAAGAAGCAATGAAGGCTTTGGAAAAGCAGCTGGACCTTTGCACATTAAATAATTTTAAAAACTTTTCAATCATTCACGGCAAGGGTAACGGTGTTCTTCAGCAGGCGGTTCACAATTTTCTTTCCCACTACCCTGGCGTAAAAAATTTTTATTTTGCCCAGCCGGAAGATGGCGGTTCTGGAAAAACTTATGTTGAACTTTTTTAAAATCCACCCTGCTTATTTTTTAGCATTTTCCGCCACTGTCAATCATTTTCCGCCACTTGACAAAAAATGCATAAATATACATAAATTACGCATACTTTTTAGGGGGACATTTTGAAAGAGCGACTTTCCAGATTAAAGGCAATCAAAAAACTCATTAAAACAAAAAGGATTGAAAGCCAGGATGAACTTTTAAAACATCTGGAAGAAGAGGGTTATGAAGTTACGCAGGCAACACTTTCAAGAGACTTAAAACTTCTTAAAGTAGGAAAAGTTTCTGACGGTCATGCAGGCTATGTTTATTCCCTGCCAGACGAAGAAGATGCAAGGGAAACAGAACAGATTTATGTCCAGGATTTTTTACGTGGTTACGTAAGCATAGATTTTTCTGGCAACATCGTAGTTATAAAAACTTTTGGAGGTCACGCAGACGCTGTTTCAAACGCCTTAGATCAATTCAACATGGACGAAATTCTTGGAACAGTCGCTGGTGAAAACTGCATATTTGCCTGTCTAAAAGAAGGCGTTTCCGGCAAAGATTTTATGAAAAAATTAAAAAAGCGCATCCCGGACCTTGAAGAGGAATGATTTGCATTTTTTTAAATTTGCAATCTGTAGCATAATTTGTGCTAAACTGATATATTGGGCTATCTAAAATAAATCACATTGACGACTTTTAGATACCTAAGTGGGGGCTTTTAAAAATTACTTTTTTTAGAGGCGTCCTAAAAAAATTCCAAAAAATATAAGGAAGAAAATCATGGCTTCAACAATTTCATGGAACAATCTTAACAAACTTGAAAATTTTTCAAAACTCAAAGAGTTTAAAAATCAAGTTTCACTCAAAAAAGCATTGGCCGGAGAAGCAGGCGTTAAACGCATTGCAGACTTTTCCATTCCAATGGCAGCAGACCTTACATACAACTACGCTGCAAAACAAGTAAACAAGCAGATGATTGCTGTTTTCAAAAAACTTGTCAGCGAAGGTCAGCTTCTTGAAAAATACCAGGCCCTTCTTAACGGCGAAATTATCAACACCGGAGAAAAGCGCATGGTTCTTCACCAGCTTACAAGAGGTCAGCTGGGCAAAGATGTTATTGTTGACGGCGTAAACAAAAGAGATTTTTACATCAAGGAACAAAAAAAGATTGCTGATTTTGCAAACAAAGTTCACACAGGAAAAATCTTAAACGAAAAAGGCGAAAAATATACAACAGTCTGCCAGATTGGAATTGGCGGTTCAGATTTAGGTCCACGCGCAATGTACCTGGCACTTGAAAACTGGGCAAGGGCAAACAAGACATTCAAAATGGAAGCCCACTTTATTTCTAACGTAGACCCAGATGATGCCGCTTCCGTTACAGCTTCAATCGACTGTTCAAAAACCATTTTCATTCTTGTTTCAAAAAGCGGAACAACTCTTGAAACACTCACAAACGAATCTTTCGTAAAAGACATTCTAAAAAAACAAAAGCTTGATCCGTCAAAGCACATGATTGCAGTTACATCAGAAACTTCACCATTGGCAACAAATCCGGATTACATGGCAGCATTTTTCATGGACGATTTTATTGGTGGACGCTATTCGTCAACATCCGCTGTTGGTGGCGCCATTCTTTCACTGGCATTTGGTCCTGCAACATTCGACGCCTTCCTTAAAGGAGCCGCAGCTCAAGACAAAAATGCATGTGAAAAAGACATCACAAAAAATTCTTCACTCATGGATGCAGTCATCGGAGTTTTTGAACGCAACATTCAGGGCTACCCTTCTACAGCAATTCTTCCATACTCACAGGCCCTCTCTCGTTTCCCGGCACACCTTCAGCAGCTGGACATGGAATCAAATGGAAAATCAGTAAACCGCTTCGGTAAGAAAATTTCTTATCTTACAGGTCCAGTTATTTTTGGTGAACCAGGAACAAACGGTCAGCATTCATTCTACCAGCTCCTCCACCAGGGAACAAATATTGTGCCATTGCAGTTCATTGCTTTCCAGGAAAATCAAACTGGCAAAGACATCACCATTCAGGGATCAAAGAGTCAGACAAAACTGGCAGCAAATGTTTCAGCACAAATTGTAGCTTTTGCTCTGGGTAAAGATGATAAGGATCCTAACAAATTTTTCCAGGGCGAACGTCCGTCAAGCATCATCACAGGCAAGACACTCAACCCTGAAACTTTAGGCGCACTTCTTGCCCACTACGAAAATAAAGTTATGTTCCAGGGCTTCCTTTGGAACGTGAACAGTTTTGACCAGGAAGGTGTTCAGTTGGGAAAGACTTTGGCAAAAACAGTTTTGTCAGGCAAGATGGACGGAGCCCTCAAGGCATACGCATCGCTTCTTATAAAATAATTTTTTAAAAATATTTCTTAAAAAAATTTGAGCATTTTGATTTTCATTTTGAATTTCAATTTGCTCATTTTTTTTTGGAGCAAGACAAATTTCCTAAGGGCTTTCCGGGCTTCCGCTTCGCTCCATTGTGGCAAGCCACAACGGCTAAAGCCGGCCCTCCAATCCCGGCTAGTGTTTTTTTTAAATTCCATTTTTCTTTTTAAAAAAGTGCAGCTAAAACTTATTCCTAAAAAACTCTAAAAAAAAGAAAGTAATAAAAGCCATACCACAAAATCTTTTTTTTGTGGTATAATTTTTTTTGTACATGTTTTATCTAAAAAATTCAATTTTTAGAAAAGCAAAATTATGCCGCAAGACGGTATTTCTTACAGGAGATTTTTATGTTAAGAAAAAAATATTTTTTACCTTTAGCCCTTATTGCTCTTGCCCTCATTTTTCCTTCATGCAAAACAACGGATCAAGACACAGACCAAAATCAATATTTTACATTTACTTCTTTAGACCTTTTACTGACAAATGAATATGTAAAGGAAAATAATGAAGAAAAAGAAATTGAAACTTTAAACTACCTTTATGACACATACAAAAGCGCCCTTTCAAAATGGGCAAAAGCAAACAATAAAAACAATGCCGAAGTAAAAGTCACAGTGGATGACACAAACCGCAAAATCAAATACGAAGGTTTCCCGCTTTACGCAAAAGATGACATTACCTACTTTACAGATTTTACAGTTCGCCTTGCAGTAGAAAATCCATACACAATCACAAAGGACGACCAAGTCTACACAGAAAATAATACAAATGTCTGGGCTCTTGCAAAATACGAAAATTTTAAAATCACAGAAGACAAAAGAGATTTAAAAAATTCTGAATATGCGGAACTAGAAAATCTTTTAAACGAAACAAACGCTTCTCTTGCAGCTGCAATCGAAAATGAAATTTCACAAAATAAAAATCCCCAGGAAAAATCAGAAATTCCTGAAAAATAATTTTTATCCCTAAAAAAACAAAAGGAGCCTGGCAAAAGATTTTACTTTTTGTCAGGCCCATTATTTTTTTTTTAATGACTTTAAGGGAGCCTCTAAAAATTGCAAATTTTAGAGGCAACTCTGAAAACGCGACATTTTAAGTCTTTGTATTTCAAAGACTTAAAATTCGAGAGGTATCTCTAAAAAAGCATTGAAAATGATTTTTTAGAGATACCCTTAATGTTTTTTTTTAGTGATGCCTTTTTTGCGCCAGGGATAGTAGTGGCGCCGAAGGCGTTCCGGAGCGTAACGAAGTGGAGCGGAGGAATGGAGCGAAAGCGTAACCACGGATAGCCCGGTGCCCTTTGCAAAGCGAAGGGCAGGCGCCCTGAACTTTTGAAAACAAAAATTGCTTTCGAAAACAGGGCGACTTTTGTAAAGGTTCGCGCATTTCGAAAACAGCGGCTTCTTTTTTTACATTCACGCCTTTCGAAAACAGGGCCGTCACCGCGATTTTTCTATGTGCAGCCAGCTAGAACCTTTTCGAAAGTCGCCTGGTGTTAAACCGGTATGGCTTTTGAATTGCCTCATAAAGTGCACGTCGCTTTTGTAACCGCAGATTTGGCCTATCTGGCTGATGCTTTTTGCGCTTGTGGCTAAGAGTTTTTTTGCTTTTTCTATGCGGCCTGAAATGGCATCTTTTATTACGCTTGTGCCGAATGTTTTTTTGTAGAGGTGCTGGAAACCTGACCTGCTGAGGCCTGCAAAATCTGCCATGGAATCTACATTGGAAAAATAAAGGGGATCGTCAAAGAGTTTTACCCTGATGTATGTGATTTTGTCCATTCGGTCTTCTACTATGGTGACGGAAACTTTTTTCTTTTCGTTTATGAGCCGCGAAAGTTTGAGAAAAAAAATTTCTGTGTAGCCCTGCTTTATTTCTTCGTGGTACTTTTGGTCAGAATAATTTTCGAATGAAATTAAATGGATTAACTGTTCAAGGTCAGCGGTGTCTTCCAAGGGGTAGGGGACATCCATTTTTAAATTCCATTCTTCTATCTTTTTTAAATCACCTTCTTCCATTGTAAAAAAGAACCAGTCGTCTGCGTAGGAATCAGAAGCGGCTTTGTAAAAAACAGAAACATGGGGGCTGATTAAAATGAAGGAATTTTTTTCCACAGTAAAGGATTTTTTGTTTATGCGGAAAAGGGATTTTCTTTTTACCAAAAGTCCCAGGTAGCAGCCGATTCCTTCCGGCCGGTCAACAAAAAAATTTTTGTCATGAATGTGGTTGTAACCGATTGCACCGATTTTTATCATTTTTTTCGCCTCTTTTTTTGGGGATTTGTTTTGTGGAGGGCTGTTTTGTGAACAGACGTTTGTTTCGTAAACAGGTGGCTGTTTTGTGAACAGGCGTTTGTTTCGTAAACATGGCGGCTGTTCTGTGGACAGGCATTTGTTTCGTAAACAGGGTGGCTGTTTTGTGAACAGGCGTTTGTTTCGTAAACAGGTGGCTGTTCTGTGGACAAATATTTGTTTTGTAACCAGTTGTCCTTTCTCTGTACATCCACCGCTTTCGTAAACAGCTATCACTCTCCGTACATCCACTGCTTTCGTAAACATCTGTCTCTTTCCAGACATCCACCGCTTTCGTAAACAGCTGTCACTCTCCGTACATCCACCGCTTTCGTAAACAGTTGTCACTTTCCGTACATCCACCTCTTTCGTAAACAGCTGGCACTCTCCAGACATCCACAGCTTTCGTAAACAGCTGTCGCTTTCCAGACATCCACCGCTTTCCCAACCAGTTGCCTCTCCCTGGACATTCACTTCTTTCGTAAACAGCAGTCTCTTTCCAGACATCCACCTCTTTCCCAACCTGTTGCCCCTCTCCAGACATCCGCCGCTTTCCCAACCATCCCAACCATCCACCGCTTTCGTAAACATCTGCCACTCTCCGTACATCCACCTCTTTCGTAAACAGCTGTCGCTTTCCAGCCATCCTCTGCTTTCCCAACCACCCCAAACATCCACTCCTTTCCCCATCTCTCCCAGACATTATACCCCAAAAATTGCACAAAATGTTAGTAAAATATCATTAAAAGTTTATTGTTTACATAAAAAATCAGTCTAAAATAGAAACAAAGAATTCTTTACAAACAGAAAGGGACCTAAAAAAACTCTTTCTAAAACCGCTTTAAGGAGCATGATATGAAAGGATTTTCTAAAAAGAATATTATTTTTGGAGGGGCTTTTATGGCTTTTCTTACACTGTCATCTTGTCTTTTTGCTGTGGACAAAACAGCAAGCCTCAAGGCAAGTAACAAAATCGGCAAACCTGTGGCCCAGGCAAATCCTATCAGTGCAAATGTTTTTTGTGCTGACCCGACGTCTATCGAATATCAGGGCCGCCTTTATGTTTACGGAACAAATGATCACCAGCAGTATTTAAACGCCGAAAGCAATTCCTATGAAAAAATAAAGTCCCTGGTTATTTTTTCTACAGATGATATGGTCAACTGGACCTACCATGGCCAAATCAATGTTGGAAAAATCGCTCCATGGATTATGAATTCCTGGGCACCTTCAATAGTCAGCCGCATAGAAGATGACGGTTTAACTCACTTTTACCTTTATTTTTCAAACAGCGGTATGGGTGTTGGCGTGATTACGGCAACAAATCCTCTGGGCCCTTGGACAGATCCACGTGGCTCTGCCTTAGTTTATGCCGGCATGGAAGGACTTGATTCTCCAAATCCTTTTGACCCTGGAGTTGTAATTGATGACTTTGGAAACGGCTGGATGGCATTTGGCGGCGGCGTTGTGCCAGGTCATGATGATGCAAATCCTGGCAGTGCAAAACTGGTAAAGCTTGGAAAAGACATGATTTCTTTGGACGGAAAATTTGTTGATTTAAATGCGCCATACTTTTTTGAAGCCAGCGAAATGAATTACATAAACGGAACTTACGTTTACACATTCAACCACAACTGGCAGAAAAATCCAGGCCAATGTTCCATGGCTTACATGACCAGCAACGCGCCTGAAGTTTCGGCCAGCTGGAAATACAAGGGATACTACTTTAAAAATCCTGGTGAAATGGGTTTTGATTACGGCAACAATCACACTCACTTGCAAAAGTACCAGGGCAAGTGGTACCTCTTTTTCCACACACAGTCTTTGTGCCACAACCTTAACATAAAAGGCGGTTTCAGAAGTCTCTGTGTAAATGAAATCAAAGTGGACGAAGAAAACGTAGTAATCAAAAGCTGTACCGGCAGCCACAAGGGCGTAAGCGCAATTAAAAACTTTAATCCTTTCCAGGAAGTTTCAGGCAGCCTTTCTTACACAAATGCCGAAATGTCTTACAAAAACGAAGAAAGTCCAAAAGAAATTTACGCATACGCGACAAACAGCGGCTCATGGTTCATGGTAAAAAATGTTGACTTCGCAGACGGAGCTTCAAAAATCCTTGCCCAGACAGAAGGCACTGGCAGTATAGAAATCAGACTGGATTCTGTAAAAAAGAAAAATGCTGCCATCATGGAACTTAATTCTTCCGGCACAAGCGAAGGCTCTTTTGCGGAAAAAGTAACAGGCGTTCATGACCTCTACTTTATTTTTTCAGACAAAGATGCTGCCATCAAAAACTGGAGGGCCGAAAAATAATTTTTTATTTTTCTAAAGTATAGATTCCTCGAATTTCCTCAGAGTCGCCTTTTTAAGGCGGCTCGTTTTTTTTATTTTTTTCTTTTGAAGCATCCCGCCTTTTGTTAAACGGCCCTTTCAGCCTTGCTAGAAACGGCGCACATTCGTGCTTGTTGCAAATACCTCTAACGCTCATTGCTCCACTTCGTTCCGCAACTAAAGGGCTTCCAGAGCCGGCTAGGCCGCTTTGGTGAAGAAATATTCTTTTTGTAAAGGACTTGTCTCAGGCTTCGCAGCACAGCTGCTCAGCTTCTTCGCT